>JBGAWA010000017.1:0-45552 GCA_044227805.1 Chitinophagales bacterium
AGAATAACTCATGCCAGCCATCTACATCCTAAACATGCTGGCGTATATGAACTTATTTTCGCTTAATTTTTCATGAGGGGTTGCAGATGTTTCCCCTTATTGATTCGCTAACTTTTAACTGCTTCAATAACATTTCAACGATGAGCGTCAGCAAGAATTTATACGTGTCACCCGCAAAGAATAATAATTCGCAGGAAGTACTGCCGAAGAAAATCAAAGTGCATCTTAATCATCTCGTACGTTATCATCACAACCTGACAGCTTCCTCAATGGAATTGGTGCAGGACTTTGCCAACATGCTCGATAACTCCATTGATCAGCACTTGTATAGCTGGTAGCAGAATGCAGAGGGCGTCATCTCCGATAAAGAACTACTGGCGCTGTTCAAGAAAGTACAACTGCTTTCACTCAGGCAAAAGGAAGCACTAAAGTACTTGATCTTTACTTTCTTGCTTGAAGCGGGTTTTAAAAAAAACTTGGATGGGATCATTTGTAGTAGGAGCATATCAATGCTTGATTTGATTACCAATATAAATTTGGATACCCCATCTCCAATAAGAACCAATTTGGTAAGGTAATATTGAATTCTCAATCAATTATGTTCGAGCTAGTATCGTGATATCCACACCAGTAAAAAGTACAATTTTATCTTTATTAAGTAATATGATCTTAAGAGTGTAATCTCCATTGTCACAAAGGCAATTTGTATCAATGTATGTTAACTGATTTTCTTTGCAACCTATTAAATCCATGAACCTCTGGCTCACCATCTTATGATTGATTATTTCAGCTCCCGGATACCGATAATATGGAGAAGGATCAGTAAGTTTAGGTAGTACGATTTTTTTTGACAATTTCAAAGTATCACATGACATGAAGCCACAAGCATTTTGAGGCAGTATGTAAAATTTATTCTTCTTGAAGATCACAACAGCAGATCTACATTGTAATTCATATGACTTCAATTCAGTTATGAAACTGGTATCTTGATCCTCCCTATTAATTTTAAGTAGATCTGTATGTTCAATCACTTCCCATTGACCATATATAATGTTAACTCTAATATTTCTAGTCTCTTCACCAAAACCAATTAATCTAAAAATTAACAATAAATTAAATATATAAACAAAATTCAAATGCATATCATATTTATTTAATGATTATCGTGTTGGTCAGGTGCTTTTAATCCCGGCTATTTGAACATTTAGATTTCCAATCCATCATTTAAAGTCATTACGTCATTTTCATCTCACCGAAACTGTTCCTGCCTTTATGGGAACTTACAGTATTGACAATATCTTATTGAATCCATAACAATCACCGGTTACTCATTGCTCGTAAAAATCCAATACAATCAATGATAGCATGTGCGGTAAAGTAAATCTCATATGGATTGTTAAACTGAATTTTTTCGGACATAGAAGGTATGATGAAACAAAATATTCTCACGTATACAAATTATGGACACACGCATCTGCTCCTTATGGCCTTACTGCATGCGCCCACCAGTCTGGAGTTCGAAACTAAAATGTTTGCGATATCATTGCTCTTGATATTAGAAATTCCGTTAGATGTGGTAACCCTGCAAAAAAAGGAACCTGGCAACCCAAATGATCATCTTGTCTTATATAAGATGGCATATTCAGGAAAATACTGCTCTCCAGCTGGGGCGCCTTTTAGATTCCAAATCAATTTTTCGTTTATGATTCGAATATCAGCTATCCCGCTTTTATCAGAAAAAGAAGATCTGATCCAAAAGGAAATTTCTGACTTATTTATACGGCTCCTGATAAAAATAGACATGTCATTACCTTGAAAACAATCAATTTTGCCACCATCATTTGAAACAAAACAATGTTGCCCTATTAATTCTTCATTCTTGTAAAAAAAATCAATTGTAAAAAGATACTGTTGCACCTGATTTCTGACTTCCCATTTCCCGAGGAAAGACTTGTAATGCTTACTTTTATCTTGTTCGTCAACTTCACGTCTTAGAAATCCTCCTAAAACCAAAATGCTACTCATTAGTAAACAAATAAAAATCAGGGACTTGCTCATATTGACCATAGGATCTATCGAGAAATGAATTTGTTATATTCTGCAAACCATTTAAGAATGTCTTTAATTTATGATTGCTATCTGCCAATTTTTGGTAGTAACTCAATCTTGTTTGTTTAAAGGAATTAAAAAGCAGAACGATATCAGCATTATTCTCTGAAATAATAATGTCGAGCTGATCGCTTTTTATTAATCTCAACCATTTGAGCAGTTGGATTTTCAAACCATCACTTAAAATCATTACAACATTTTTATCTCCCAGAGACTACTCCTGCTCTTAAGGGAGCTTACAACAATACCAAGAACAATCATTTGTGAATGAATCAACACATTGAAGTCCCATCATCCCGTTGTGCATACATTCGAATCCCGTGGTCCTACCACATACCTTTACCTTTAATTCCATCATCATTCTACTTCCCATTAATCCCAAACCTATAATCCTTCAGAGAATAACTCCTAGCCACTATCATCATCCTTAACATGCGGTAGTCTATGAGTTAATTTTCATTGAATACTTTGTTTCTAAGTGGTTCAAAAAAATTCGGTGGGCTATATATTGTGCTATTTGCGGTGACAAAGTTTTTTTATCTCAGTCATAAGAATCTAAGGCAACAATTTTTCACGTGCGGTTACCCACAGAGTATAATTTTTCGCAGGAAGTGCTGTCGAAGAAACTCAAAGTGCATCCTAATCTTCTCTCGCGTTATGATCACGACCCGACGGCTCCTTCTATTGAATTGGTGCAGCGCATCGCTGATATGCTCGATGTCTCCATTGATCAGCTCTTGTAAAGTAGGTAGCAGAATGTAGAAGGTGTCATCTCCACTAAAGAACTGCTGTCACTATTCAAGAAAGTGCAACTACTTTCAACCAGGCAAAAGTCAAAACTGAAAAATTTGATCTCGGCTTTCGTGCTCACAGCAAATTTTAAAGAATATCTTGTAAGTTAAAAATCTTTTCTATTTGAAATTGGGATCATCAGGGTTATCGGAAAGCTTGTAGAATTCTTCATTATCAATCTTGATGCACATGATTTGATTTTTAGAACTATCACAGATTTCGAAGGCAGCTTCTTCAGAAGATTGCTCATTTACTGTTACCTGCTTTGCATCAATTAAAACCCATCCTTTTTGAAACGCCTGACCTTCTTTTATTTCTGTGAGCATTCTGAAATCAAGTTTTTCGGTTTATTGAGCTGCTCACCGTGATAGAGTGCTCGGGATTAATCAATTTTCCTGTATAATAATCGTACTCAATACAAACGCTCTTTTCATTCTCATTCATATGGAGACTAATTTGCTGGATGATTTTATAGTATTATTAAAGATTATCCACAATAGGTCCAATACTACTCAAAGTGCGTGTCTACAAAGAAGAGGGCAAAGATGAAAAATAGAACAGTAAATGTGCACTCGTTCGCCTCCCTCTACATTTCTGCAGCCGTGGGTGTGTGAGTATATATAAAGTTCTCATTTCGAAAAAAGTGAGTAATTTAAACTGCTAGATCTACTAACTATTATATCATATTGCGCTCACATTGCCTTATCAAGTATGTGAGATGGCAATTAATGTATAGACTATTATGAAAAGAACAAAAAATGAAATTATGATTCGAATCACAAGGCTGATATACACTGTAGAATTTTCCACAATGGCTTTAGAAGGACATTTGGGATTATAAATCAGTTTCAGTTCTGAACCCACTTCATACTTTTTCAATATCGGATCGTCGCTAATTAAAAACTGTAGCTTGCCTGACGAATCTTCATACTGTATTTTATATTTATATGTTTTAATTAAATCTGAATCACTTGTCTCAGAGCTTTCAATGACAACTCCATAAGATGCTCGCCCGATCTGTTTTAACCTGATAATCCAAATAATCCGTTTTATACTTGGAATTACTACCGCAAGCAACCCGATAATTGCAAGAATAATAGTAAATGAATATCTCAATAAAATGTCCATGTCTAAAATTTTACGAATGATCGGGTCCAAAATATGGGCGACTTGGGATTAATAGTTCCCCTGACTCCTACAGAGCCTTCAAAAGATAAACTAGTATTTTTAGTAATTTGTATGATGGGTTGATCTACTGCCAAACGACCGCCTATCTGAAGTTTGCTCAATGTTATCGATGGCGAACTTATTTCTCCTTGAATCTTAATAAGTCCGTTCATCCAAAAGGTAGCCAATCCCCTAAATGGTATATATTCTCCTGCTGAAACGTTTGACTGACCTGGCATAGCTCGAGCTTCATAGAATCCATGTATCCCGTATGAGAAATAGGTGTTTATTAATGGTGTCACAGATGTAATTTGTGGCCCAGAATTGTCGATACCTGCTTGTATGCCAATTGGAATAACCATCTTTGAATTTGAATTTGGTGTCTGAACATTTAATTTTAAATTAAGACTCGAGTATATCTGCACATTTTTAAGTGGCAATACACTTAATGTTTGCGAAAGCACTGTTTGATTCTGAGATTGATTATTTAAAGGCTCAGAAGTAGGATATTGATGACTAGCAATCGAATTAGGAAATAGGTTATATCCTATTGGAATCGGAAATATTGGAAGAGTAGTACCAATGTATGTATCACCAGAATTAACATCGCTAGGTTTTTTTACAGCAGAGTCGTATCTTAGCTTGCCATTTTTCCCCCTCACCCCATCATTGGCTGAGTTACCTAAAACATCAGTGAGTAACGCAGGATTATTCGACATACTTGCATATGGTGATTCACAAGGGGTGTCTCTATAATCAGGATCAACTGACCACCATTGATTTATACGTGGATCAAGTTGTCTGAATAGTGTAGCATATAAATTCCCGCGGCCCTTAACATCATCATCTTTGAGTGATCCTTGATAACCGAATTGATAGGTAGTTGATGATAAGATACGCCCAGGCATTACCATCCCTCCAGTATAATAATCCCCCGCCATCACCATCTCCGCCTTGTAATATGCAATTCCCCCGCTTCCATCATCCACTCCTATCCTTTTATCATTAACCACTGCCAGCACATTGCCTAAGTGGTTGGTGAGTTCATAGTTTTTTAATCCGGAATAATAGGACAATGTTGCGGTGTCACTTAGCAGCGGCGGAGAGGGGAACATGATTTTTCCGGGGCGATCAATACCGATCCTGCTTGTGCCATACAGGTGCTGCTCTTCCCACCAAATGGTATCCTTCGGGGTCTGGCCAAAGATATTCGTCACAGGATGCTTATAGTGATACGTTGCCAGGATATTTCCCTGCGCATCACGAATGTAATAAGTGTTGATGACAGGCTTCTTAATGGGCATCACCTGTTTCACCAACCGGTTACCGGAAGCATCATACCTGAAATTGATCGTTTGCTTGCTATCGGCATCCTGCACCTGCGCTATCTTATCATAAGCATTCCAGCTGATAGTCAACCCTTCCTGCACATCTTTGATGAGATTGCCGCTCTTATCGTAAGCATAGTTATTGGTGGACTGATCATCAATATCATCGGCATAACTGTTGGCCGCCACACCATCATCCACGTGATTCAGCTGATTGGATGCAGTATTGTAGGAATAGGTCATGGAATCCATCGGTATCAATGGGTCGTTGCCATGCCTAATATAAGTAAGAATATTCCCATTTGCATCATAACTCACCCTTTCTTTCCAGTCATTCATCGCCAATCCATTGTTACTCCAATTATACGTTGCCGCATTAAAATTGTTATAGGCATCCATTCCAGTCAGCCTGTTCAACTGATCATAGTGGTAGGCATAACCGATTGTTTTGTCGGGCAGCGTTGCAACAGAAATACCCATGTTGCGGATATTACCATTATAGAGCGATGGACTGGCTCCTCCAAATGAACTTGTAGCATAGCCCGGTTCAAAATTCCTTTTCCCAATAGGTGAATAGTCTCCGCTGAAATATCCGAGAACAACTCCATAAACATCCTGCGCCATGTGGCTGTGAACGCCGGATGGCACTGCATCCCGGCCCATGTCTTTACTGTTGTTCTGATCCAGGCTGTTGATCCCCTTCAGCCAGCCCTGGATCGTATAAGCATAATCAACCCCTTGCACTTGCCTATTGCCCAACTCCATGCGGGCCAAAGGCCCATGGTCGTAGTACTCATAGCCGGCATCCGTTTCCCAAATAAATCCATCCTTGCTGGTTAACACCGCAATCAGCCTGTTCATGGCATCATACCGGTATTGGTAGATGAACTGATCGGCAGAATCTCTTTGATAGTAAACACGGTTTACTTTTCCGGTAACCAAATCATATTCATAGTCGATGCGCTTGAACCTTTCATTAAAATTGGCGAGTTCCTGAATGTCATATCGTATTGCTTTCACATTGCCGGAAACATCATAATCAAAATAAGTAGCACACTGATAAGTACCACTGACACCATCATCCATCTCTTCATAAACTATACAAGCCACGCGGTTTCTAAGATTGGATTGTGGAAATAAATCAAACATCACCGGTGACACATCGTAAAAGGTAGTCGTTACCTGGAAATGTGCAACGCCGGAAATCCATGAAGCAAGCGCTTCAGGACTTTTTGCAATCATGTTGGTAATGATTGTGGATTGAACTAATATTCCTGCTTGCGTTATTCTTCCCAATGCATCATATATGGTATAGCTGTACTGATCAAGTGGCCTTTGTTGTGCACGCTGGCTGACGACCACCCTTCCCAGCCGGTCGTACCAAAAACGCGCGCTGTCCGCATCCGGCGTCAACTGCTTTACAGGTGCATTCAGCGAATTGTACCAATACCTTGATGCCAGCGAATGAGTAGGATAAACTGCTGTATTCGTCATATCAGTGCGGTGATTCTGTACCGCAATGAGCTGCTCTTCATTTAACAATGTGATACCCGAGGGCGGAATTGTTTTTACAAGATTACCTGCCTGATCATAATAATACAAGGTGTAGTGATATTCGTTAAATGGCTTCGAAACGGTGAATGTTTCCACTGCTTCCAGCGCCTTTTTCCGGTATTGCATGGCAAATGATTGTGCAACAGAATCAATATAATCGTGATACGATTCCAACCCATTCGTGATCGCCATGTTGATCAGTTGATCATGGCAACTTACCGTATCGACCGTAACAGCCAGGTGCTGGTCACCACACAATTTCGGGCTGTTAACGGGCAGCAAGGGAATAGCTTCTCCGGGCTCACAGTTGCACGGTACAGCATTCGTTACATTGGTGGTGGCAACCAACTGACCATCCTGGTAAACCTTGTTCCGGATATTCACATGGATTGCATGGCTGGAAGAATCAATCAGGATGGAATCGATTACCTGGTAATTGATTCCAGATTGAACAAAGGAAGTATCAAGGTACATGAGTATATTTCCAGTATCAACCGGCATCGTTTTATTCAGGAGAAGCAGATCATTCTCCGGGTTTTCAAAACAAACAGAAACCCCGCCCTGCAATCCCTGCAACAGGGTAAACGTAGTAACGATAGTATTAGCGGTATCGGCAATCACATAGTCCTTTTTCACCGTATCGTTGCAGGCCTGCTCAAATGCCAAATAATCACTATAAAGAAGGTTAAAGCCGAATTGCTGATTCATGTAATTGGCGAAGAAGGTTTCATAATTGCTGAAATCATTTTCCGGAAATAACAGGGAAAAAAAGAATTTTGCGGCTTCATATTCGCCGCACGTTTTGCATTCAGAGTTGTCGCAACTCAATGCCATATTGATGATGATTGGCTGAGACAAATAATTACAGGATGGATCATTGCACATGGAAAGCACTGATGATACTTCATCTGCGGACAAGTTGCTGCTATAGTGTGCATTGATAAATGATGCAAGGTCAGGATAACCTCCATAGAAATAAAAGGAATCCTGCAAGGCATTAAATTTTGCACATACACATTCGTCCTTGGTGTATAGCAGATACCCATTGTTTGGCATTGATGTATTGTATTGACCGGGTGAACCAATCATTAATGCGTTGCAGGAACTTTCTTCCGAAGGCAAAACATTTAATATCATCTGTATTACTTCTTCAAAACTCTTGTAGCCGTTCGGCATAGAAAGCACTCCATCAGGGGTTGTACTGGCACCAAACGGATGACTGGCATCACAACCTGCCATGCATACTTCAATCAATCCATCTCGGATAGCCGCCTCCTGCGCTGCATCCATATCACACCCCGACAGTTGCTGTAACCAGTAGCCGGCTTGCTGCTCGCAGGATTGTTTACAAAAAGAATCCATTTCCACTGTTGCATATTGATTTGCATAATAGAGAATCGAATCTGGAATAGTGCCTGAACCAACCGGCAGGCCCGCTTCGAAATGAAATACGCGAGGAACATAACCATCCTCATTGTAGGGATCAGATGCACAGTAATCAGCAGTGACAGTGCTACTCCACAGTGACCCCAGATAGTCAGGATCATACTTCCGCGTCATGCATAAATTCGAATGACAGCCAAGTCCATTTCCGGGGCCGTTGTTGTCATTCATCACAAATGTCTCCCGGGCAAGGTCCAGGTATTTGAATTTAAGTGAATGATAAATGGATCTGAAAATAATCCATGCTGCATTCTTATCTCCGGTACAACCGTCAGAATAGCTGGTGCCGGCTGTAGGAAGTGCTCCCGGATTATTAATACTGTTAACGGCCGCCATGGAAAAATCCCATGCGGACATTTCATATGGTGCGCTATTACCAAAGTCAACATAATGAATCAACTCGTTTTGAATCTGCGAAGCATACTGCTCTCCCGGGTTACCGGTCAAAAAGAAAGGGTCGTTATTTCCATTCAGCAAATATGGATCTGTATTACCCGGAACAGGCTTCAGATATCCATCCGAATTGGCCTGTTCAAAAGAAGAGATCCGCATCATCTGATCATCATAGGCATTACTGTTTGCATTGGCCAGGCAAAAAGAGTAATAGCAATACTCAGGATGATAAATCACCAATGAGTTCGTCCATGACGGACGAAAACTTAAAATGAAGTTTTTCAATGGCAGCGTGTTGGCAGCCACCATACTGCCGTTGTAATAAACATAAGATGCACTGCCATCGTCATCAAAGTACAATACGTTCTGAAAATAATACAATGCGGAGTGATCGTCTTTGGGCAGATAGTTACCATTGATGTCAATTGTGAATTGTGCCCATTGATGTCCAGGTAAAACATCGCTTTTCAGTGTGCCGATCAAGGCATTACAATTACCCTTTCCGTTGCAGGCTTCTTCACATCCTTTTATCGCAGCAGTATACGCCGCAAATGCTTTCAGAGTGTCCTGGGCGTCCGGCAAAGGATCTGCAAGAGCAAGTAATGCCAGATAGTCTTCTATGAATACATCCTGCTCGCCAACAGAAGCAAAACACTCTTCGCAAGAAATGTCGCACCCGGAAAAGTCAATGGATGCAATGGCTTGCTGAATAAAGGTTTGTGAGTCAATCAGGCACGTGCTGGTACGCAGGTATTGTTCGGTATAAAAATTCACCGCCGCTTCGCTCACTGTAAGAGTCTTTTCAATATTATATCCACCTGGCGAAAGATTGTCAAGTTCAAATACTTCGTTCAGAGCAGGTGCAGCTGCGCATGTGGTGTCAAATACAAAGTTTCCATTCAGTAGATAGTTGGAAGTGTCCGAAATCTTAGCCACGCCATTTGGCATTGTGGAATTCATGCAATCATCTGTAATCATGATCTTCAGGTCATAGTACCCGTTATAACAATGCAGGATGTCATCACATGCTATCTGGAAAACAGCGGGTGTTACCTCATATTCGAATTGATATTTTCCATGGTTTGTTGCCAATAATTTATGCGTATTGATTTTTCCGCAATTAAATAGCTGGTTATTATCGAGTAATTCATACGTTTCAATGGCAGCGCCTGTGTTGGAAGACAAGGCCGTTTGATTGGATGGCGCTTCTCCTGCCAGTGCTGTTGCTATCGTTCGACCATGAGCATCAAGATAGGATATGCTGATCTGTCCGTTTCGATCAATGGCGAGATTTTTAAGATAGTGTGAACTAATGCCGGCATCATTGCCGAATATCCGGTCAAGGTCTTTTTGTTCAGGCTTTCCATAAAAGTATTTTGTGTCGTGCAGGCCGGGTTGATGATCCCTGCCAATTCCACCTTGCCGGCTTATCCTTCCGGTCATATCGGGCGTATATTCAATTACAGAAAACGGGAAGCCATAAGCACGAGGCAGAAATTTTTGATAATTAAGCGTATCGGTATTGACAGAACTATAGTAACGTGCGGCACCTGATGCGCTGTCCATTGCTGATGGAATCGAAGAGCAGTTTCCCGTTTCCCAATCCAAATAATTATAGGCTATTCCATCTGCAGTATTAAACAAATTACGATAGGCAAAAGAACTGTCGTTGTCTGGTACCGGCATTGCCTGTACGGCTGCTCGTCCGATATGATCATAAAATGTCTCACTAATCAGTGCTTTTTGGTTTGAATTGTCATACCCAATTGCCTGCCTGTTTCTTAATGTGCCATCGTGGTAAGACAGGTTTTCGAGTTTCTTGCCCTCCTCAGCAAATGATACATCGTATTGCCAATTAAGAGTTTTGCTCAAGTCCGGATTCCAAAATGCATCACCAATCGGTAAGATGTAGCCGCCGTGGAGATGCGTGTCGCATTCAGTTTAAATAGATCACTGAACAATGCATTGGCGTGATCGATGATAAGCCGGCTACTGTCATCAAGAAATGTCCATTCAAGGTCATATGATTCTGCACCAGGTTGCTTCAGCCAGCTTATTTCGAGGAAGCCATTGGCGGTATCTGCAAATTCAGGATCCGGAATCAGGTTGCAGTCGAACTTATATATGCGGTTAACCTGTATTTTCGTTTGAAGGGTGAAAATAGGTGGGGGTGGCTGTGGAATATTATTAATAGCAAATGCGATGGACTGAACGGTAACCATCATATGATGTGCATTGATAAATTTGTACGCCTGGCTTGAAAGATATGTTTTGCCGGCGGTCGGATCGAAATTCAACCGAAGTGTTTTAAGTATGGTGGTTGGAAGATTATTGCTGTTATAGGAAACGATCTGAAGATCAATTTTACAGGTGAATGGCTGCGTAAGCGGTGTCGTTGCCTCATCGTCAATTTCAAACAGCACGATATCATTAACAGTCAGATTCTTTTCAATGAGCGGCCAATAGGATGTCTGAAATTTTTCATCCTTCACTTCAAGGCTCGTGTTAATGTGCAATGCGCTTCCGTTAACCTTGTTAATGTATTCCTCAAATGCGGCATTAACACTGCTGCAACAGCCAGCAAGCAATGCAAAAAAAATCATAAGTAGTTTCATAACCGATGAAATAAAATCACCTGTATAGTAATAACTGTATATATTAATCTGCCTATATTACATTTACCTAACGCACCAATTAATGAGCCGGAGGATACTGGTGATTATTCAGAAACTATCCATTGCCCGATATCATCTGCCTGTCTATTCTTCACATTCAATATAGGTTATTGAATACCGTAAATCCTTTATACTGATCTGTCGTCCTAAGTTGATTTCCGTCATTAATAAAAAATCTTCCTTCTGAAAAAATAGCAGCCGGTTGTTTCTTAATTTCTGTTTTTAGGTTGGTATAAATTGCTTCCACTCTTGGTTCTTGATGTTCTCCATCCATCTCCTTACCTGTATAGTAAATAATCAATTTTGCCGGTTGCGACGTTTCACAGTTAAACCAGCATTCTGCCGATTCAATCTCTCCTCTCGGAAATAGTATTTGGTAACCAATACATCCGTTCAATATGCCCAACGCCTGAACAGACGCTGATGTTTTCTTCAGCAATGAATCAGCCTGCTGCAAACTAAAGGGCAGTGAACCACGAGTTTTGCTACGACTGACAAAAATTTCCTTCGCAGAATTATTGATCGCCAATGAATACCGCTCATTGTTGATGAACTCATGATCCTTAATTAAATAGCTGAAATAATTTCCCTGGATGTATGCACGAAGACTCATGGTGTCAATCCTGACGGTACTGCTGTGGTGCGGGTAATAACATATTAATATATGCATGGAAACCAGGCGATCAGGTGCTGCAGATTGTTGAATGAGACGGATCAAATCAGCACGAGGGTCTTGCGCTGCAGCGAGTTGCGCTTCCAGGCCGGTAAAGATTAATATCCAGTGTAAGTACCTCATGGTTTATTGGCAAAATGAGATCTGCTCTCTTTAATGGTAAAAATGCCTTCTTCCGTTTCCCGCTTTAATCTCACCAGCACACCCTTATCATCGTACTCATAATAGGTGGCGTAATTATTTTCATCAAGTGTGGCCATTAACCGAAGGTCAACCGGATCATAGACAAAGCATCTCATGGATGCATTGAAGGGATGAATGCGCACATCGTCAATATACAGATCGGCGCCGGTGGACTTAATTAACACATGGACCGCTGTTGCCGAAGACGTCAGTTTGAATTTCGTTTCATACCGTTGCCAGCCATCAATGACAGGACCAGACGGCATGGAAGAGACATTGGTTCCTCCATCAATATTTAGTTTAATAAGATTCTTAACCAGGCTGGTAGCAGTATCGCAATTTTGCTTCTCCTTCACCCAGGCAGAAAGCACATATTCTCCCGGCGGCGGTGCAAAATCAGGAAAACAGCCTCCGCTTTTCAGTAACCACGTATTATTTGAAAACTCAATCAGTGATGTGTCTGTCATCACATTCAGCGAGGTAACAACCTCCGCTGTTTTGTTTGATTTGATAAATAAAGAATGAAAGCCGCTGTGGGCATTCGCTTCTGTCACGTATACATTATTGCCATTAATGGCGGTAGCAAAATTCCAATGAGCCGTATAACAGGGAGCTGCACAACTATTGGCAAAGCTGTAGTCTTCAAACCCGTCATAAGCAATACTTCTGTTGCCCGCATTGGCTGCTACCGCAATAGGCTCTGAACCGAGATAACCATAAATAGCAGCACTAAACCGGTCTAAAGCATCCTTACTTTCGATCATAGCTCCCTGCGAATTGAACAGGGTAGCCTCTTCTCTTCCAATCCATGAAGAAGTATCTGTGTTTCGCTCCCATTGATGAAGCTCAGAGTTGAACAACCAGTAGGGCTGAAAAGATGTGATAGTACCATCATTTCTGATATCCGTATTTAATACTGCTCCAGGTGCTGTGCGATCACCGGAATTTACGATGCTTTTCCACGACCTCCAGTGTCCCAGGATGCCAGTATGATATGGGTTGATGATGGCATTTTCAGTAAGTTGTTTGCACTCATATCCATTGTTCAATGATGCTACCGGCAATACTTTTTTGCAATCAATCCGCCATTTATCATTGTATTCATTTGATTTGGCAAAAATGACACGCGAATCATAGCAAGTCCATTCAGAAGATGGACCCTGTCCCGAACGCTCAGCAGAGTTCAGATAGCAAATTGGGTAGCCAAATGCGATATGATTGTTAAAAACAGGGTTGGAAAGACAAACAATTGATCCGGCACTTGCATCGGTCATGTTTTTCCTTCCTGATTGGAGCACCTTTATTGTGACTGGTTCATCGCTTTGAAAAGGAGTACCAAGTTCATCCAATACATAAAAGTCCGTCCCTTGTTTTGTCAGCCAATAGTGCTTAGGTAGAAGTTGATTGTTAAAATCAGTAACGATCACTTCATCGCCCGAAAAAAAGTACTGTGTATAGGCGGCCGGACTGATAATTTTTCCATTCGAGACCTGCAGATTGTGAATCTGTATGGAAGCGTTTTTATATGACCCTGCCATTCCTTCATATACCCAATTAGCGGGCATGTTGTAAGAATAAACAGGATCGTTGAATTCATTTGTTGTGCTGGTAATAAGCGGCTGTCCTGATTCTTTATCAAAATATAGGTTGGTCGTTGTTACGGTAGATCCTGCTTCTTTAGTAATAACTTTACTGATTATGCCTTTCCGGAAAACATATTTTGTAGTGCCTGCTGAACGAAAACGGGTACGTTCTGAACTACCCGCAGCAAAAACAAATGGAATGGAGAACAGGCCAAGTATCGAAAAGGTTTCTGAATTGAACTTTACTGATGCATCTTCAGTATTAGTGGATTGTTCTCTCATGTCCTGCCAGATATCAATATCTTCCCCGATGGTTGCCACGCTGGCATTTCCCTGTGAATCCAGCACCGGCAAATTCTCATTCCTCAACATCGTAACACCAAAACCCGACTGTGTAAAATAGTCATACTCCGTACTTGATATTAATGCATCATTTGCATCATAATAACTTGTTCTGAATGGCTTGCCATGCATATCATTGCATTCTACCGTAAAGCCCTGTGACACTGTCATGTAATCTTCATTGCTTGCCCAGAACAATTGATGAAGCGGTTGCTTTTTTTGACGAACGGGATGAATGCCGGTGAAATCATTGATCACAGGAAAATCAAATGCCGTATAAAACTCATAAACAGATTTTCCCGTCTTGGTCCGGACAATTCCCGGAGGAGTGATATTCGATATGGTAACTTTTCTATAACCAACGATAGGTGCAGGATACATTGACTCCCCTAAGGGCCTTTCAACATAATATTCATTATTGGGTGCGAGTTTAATTTTCTCCTCATAAGTAATCGGCAAGCGCATGGGTATCTCATCTCCACCAGCCATTGGTTCATAAGAGGCAACACCTGAACTTATCATCAACGTATCCCTCCCGTCATAATACGGAATGGTATAATCATATTGTTGCCCGTAAATTGTTGCGGCACCACCACTCATTGCATCCCAGTCATCAGAGATTGTGATTTGTTTGACCCGACATCCTCCTCCGAGCTTTCTATAGTTTGGGTTGCGCAGCCGCACCCAACTCTCATTACTGATTGTATTCTTCCCCCAAAAACTGGTCCGGGCATGTGAATTAAACCCTGCAATTGTATTGATCAACTCCAAGGCAATGCCTGCCAAACCATTGATGAGTTGTTCAATTGTTTTCCCATCAGGATCACTACCGGGAAAAGCTTTTTCAGGTGCGTTGATACGCAGAAATTGCCAGGCGGCAAGTGCAAAGGGATGCACTTTGTGATTTACATTTTCTGCATCAACCAATTTCAATTTCAAATAGGCATGCCTGCTGTTGTCGGTTACCAATCCCGCGTCTTCCAGGTTGCAATAGCCGGATACCCATTCATAACTGCCATCATTCACAAGATCAATTTTGCATTTGAAATACAGTTCGTCTATACCTTCAAGATACTTTCGCCGGAATTCTTCGCTGTTAGAGACTGGATCGGGCAAATCCACCATCAGGAAGTTGCATTCAGTTTCCTTGTCATAAAGAAAGTCCTTCGGCACTTCCATTTTTTCATTGCCGAACCCTTTGATAATAAACATTTGCATAGCACGTTCGTGCTGAACAAAGGCATAATCGTCCGATTCATATTTAACATGAATAATTCCGCCGGATGGAAGCCTGATAGCTGACAATGTCCATGCTGCACGAAACAGGTTCGTCAGAGCAGTATCCTGAATAGTGTAAGGGAAATCACGATTGGGTAAATGCTCCTGCACGGTATCATTGTTTTGATAGTTTCCCCACCGGTCATATTTTTTGAGGTGATACGCCGGGTTATATGAGTCGTAATCGAATTCATAACCATTCAACTTACCTCTTCCATTGCTCTGAAATGAAAACCAAACTTTTTTGAGTGTTAATTTCCCTCCTCCGTTCTTACTGTTAGGAATACCCTTGCAGAGGCTGTAATCATATTCAAAATGAACGGTTTTGACAGGCACGGCGGCACTACCCTTCTTGAGAACTTCTTCTTTTGCAAACAATAAAATTTCTTTCAATCGCTTCAGCGGATGATTGAAGTCTGCACCTCCATTTTCATCTTGTACGCCGAAGGCATCGTCTCTGTCTTCCACAATAAATTGAGCTACGTAGTTTCTTGATTCAATCGAATGGAGGTACCAAGTTTGTTTTTCACCATATTCATAGTTTCCTTTTCCATCATCCTGCACGGAAGTTAATCCTTCAAGATAGTGGGCGCTGTCCTTCTCAAATGGCAGGCGCCATTTGTAAGTATAGGGTAGCAGGGAATAATTGAATTTAATGGCTTCACCAAGATCATTGTCAGAAATGCCATTTTGATCTACATCTTCATAATCCGGAGAAAGCACCGCCGTAAGGAGGAAAGAATGCGCATATTGCGGAATAGCAGTTGATTCAAAATAATGGTCAACACCCCGATTGTTGCCAATACTGTTATCCGCATCAGACCCCTCGCTTTTGTATCCTACATGACCTGATTGCAGATTAGCGTCTGCATAATTGATGCTAAATGTTGCTGATTTTTGCTGCAGGTTATACACCGGAATACCAAATACAAATCTCTTTCCATCCGGATTTACGGTGATAACTTCCGAAACGTGATGTAACGGAAAATCACTGCGTGAAATCATGTTTGCAATTCCATTTCCGGAACAGTCATTTAATATCAACCGATTCGAAGGATAATCCGGAATTTTCTTTTCAAGGCCAAACAATGCCGCTTCTTTTGCAGTTAGAAAAGATATGTTTTGTATACGCTTGTCACGCGATGGTTTAAATTTTGCCGTGGGCTTCGTATCGCTTGTATCAGTTGGCCCCAGCTTCACATTAAATGTTGGCAATGCAATGGCAGTAGTTCTTGAAACCTCCATCATATTTGTTCTTGCAGGAAATTCTCCTCCCCAATCACCATAAAAATGATGATCATATGGAGAGAGGTCCCCAGCATTTCTCAGGCTGAATGACTCATGATCATCAAAAGTACCAATGCCGGAAAATTCACATACAGCACTCGTAATGTTATCGGATGTCCACGGGCCAGATGACGAAACACCACTATTGGCAGCTATATCAACTCCAAGATGGAGCAGATTGCCGAATCCCATTTCACCACCAAAAGAATTTCCGGTATTTGAATTATATACATACGGATCATGATAAATACCAATATCACTTCTGTATGCCCGAAACTGGCCGCCATGACCTTCGGCATTCAAAGCAAAGAGATCGTATGTGCCAAAAGGAATGGGAAGAACAACAGTAGACTCATGGAAGGGCCCATCCTTTTCACGATTGAAATCAAGTAAAGACTCCGGGTTATCATTACCCGATTCACTGTTAAAGTATCCAAAAGCAGGATTACTTTGTGAATTGACCCGTAGCTTCTGCCTGGTGTAAAATCCATCAATTGTTTCGTTGGAATGCTCAATAATAATTTCGCCCCCGAGTGTAGCATGAAAAGAAACTGATTCCGATTCATAGGGAAGCGTGATCTCAGGAAGATATGCCCGGTTTACAAAGGACAGCTGAGTGCCTCCTAACGAATGAGATGCCACCGCACCCAATGGAGATGAAACCAATCCGGCTGCTGATCTGAAACAATTAGTAAAAAGATTGGTTTGCAATGCCTGTAATCCTGCCCGTGAATTAATTGCTAATCCAACTGAGGTATTCTGATATGATATTGATTGTGCCCGATGACCAACTTGCGCTGAAAAACCAACCGATGGCAGTATTTCTGTACCATTTTGAGAATCGAGCTGTACTCCAAGGCCAATGTTTCCGGGCAACGCACCGAGTTTGCTGAGTGCAAGTGTTGCTGACGCTCCAACGGTGAGCCCGAATCCTTTGTAACTATTCTGATAGATACCAACTGAACCCAGGTTCAGGTGAAGCAGTCCAAGCACATCCACTCCGGCAAGTTCTGTTCCTGATGTAATGCTTACCCCCCAGGTTGTATTTTCTTTTACATTGAATTCCTTCTTCACCATGTCCCCGTTAAAATCATCCGGCAATCCTCGCATTTCACGCGTAATACTTCCGGGATTAATACTCCAGCCAAGCCCCACCCATGTTGCTTCCTGATCCATGGTTATGCCTGAATGATAACTCAAATTCACTGGATAGCCACCCACATCAAGCAGTGGAATATTGTAAATGAGATCACCACTGAATACATCCACCAAATCAGTAATGCCCGATGGTTGAAAGCTTTGTACTTCTGGTTGCGAGGGGCCTCCGGTTAATGCAACTGCTGAAAGTGGAGCCAGTGATTCCAATAAAAAAATCGCGGCCATCGTGATAGCAAAGGGGCGAAGTAGATACTGCTTCATAGCGATACATTCTTAAGTATTGGCAAATCAATCAAGTCCTTTTTAAGAAATACAAATTCATTATATCCACTGCCATAAAGCCGATCATAAAAGCATAACTTTACTGGCATATCTTCTTTCAGATTCTCCATTTCATTTCGCGGGAAACCAAGCACGAGTTCAATAATTGGACGCAATCCATAACTCCTGTCAAAATGGTGAATAACACAAGGCAACGTATCTCCATTACTTACAAGGCAAAAATCACTTTTGATATCAAAAGAGAAATAAATAATGGCATCTTCATATGCCATACTGTTCTTGATCAGTTTCAATGGGTCGGTTTCGTGATCAGTGCTTCCGATAGAAACCTTGAAATGAACCAGCCCTTCATATTTTTCCCGTAAATTATTTAATTGCATTTTATGGATGTTACCGGCCATCTCGAGCAGGCACAGGTAGTCAATCGGCTGGAACTGTGCAGTAAGAAAGACACGGTCATGATTCACTGTTTTTCTTAGCCCGTTTAAACTGTCTGTAATGAAGTGTATGTATTCCGGCGCATTCAACATGTTACTTCGGCATGATGACAATGTGCCACTTAATGAGGTGGCCATGCAAAGAAGAATTGACAACCTGATCATATTACCTGTTTATGATTTGATATAATAAAATATGGACTGATATCTCTTGCCATTGCTATCTTGAACCAAAAGCAAATAAGGAGTACTCTCTTTAAACCCGTCCTTACGCAAATCAAGGCTTATCATATTGATTCCATGGTGAAGTGGTATCTCCTCGTGAAAGGAAATTTCCTTCCTTGTATCTGTGTCTATAATTCTGTATTTCAATATTGGGTCATTTGCTCTGTTATCATATCCAATTCTGAAAAATTCGCTGGCCAAATAAAAGCCATCAGCTCTTGATTCATTAATCAACTGATAGCTGCCGTCAACTGGTTGATTTGTCAGTGTATCGATATCTGCCACCGTAAACATCCAGGTTTCAGTACTGCCGAAAAATTGCCGGTCATAATACACCTGTACTTTCCATGCATAAGTGTTCCCAACTTCCAACGGCGGATATAAGGTGGAATATTCCAGGATTGTTCCGGATAAATTTTCAATATTTAACAGGGGCAGATTGTTAAGAATAGCCTGTTCGGGTTGCTGATTTGAATTCACCATCGCAAGCACGAGCTGATAGCTGATTCTTGATGCATTTTCCGGAGTAGGGCCATGCCAAATCAACAATGGATTTTTAGTTTTGATTACTGCTTCATTGTAAGGTGCCATAAGATAGGGAGCGGAGACACCCTGCAAGCTCCGCTCTTCACAGTTCACTGCCAGCAATGTAAAATCATTGGCGGCTGTTACGGTTGCGCAAAAAATATAATCTCCCATCGGTAGGCTACCGGTCTGTTGCAGCGTTGCTGAAAAATTGTTATTGCCATACTCAATCGAAGTACGCGCGCATGCTCTGAGCTGCCCCAGATTTATCATCTGTTGCTGAATCTTAAGCCTTCCGATTGCCATGCTCATCACCGGAATATGACTATTGGTTTCAATCCTGACTTCAAGCTGACAATCCAATACGACGGAATTTGATTTTGAAATACTCAGATTCCAAATATCATCAATCACAAAATGATCCGGTAACATGGTATGCCAGGAAATGAGCACTTGCGCAGCAGCAGAAAATCTGAATGCAATCACTAACAGGCAGGTAACAATGGCCTTTTTCATGTAATAATCAAAATGTTTGTACATAGGAAATTGAACTATGAAATATCCCCGTCTTCATTACATTCCCGGATTGCAAATTCAAATTCACATCGCCGAAGTAATGTATGGCTCCGTTTTTTAGGATATTCCATCTCATCGTAAGTGAGCCCCCGTAATACTTTGTTTCTGTAAATTCAACCATTTGGAACCCCAACATAAAATCTGATTTTGTGCCTGTTTTCAGGTTTCCCGTAACGGAAACACGGTAATTGCTGATTGCTGAAGTTCTTTGTTGACCTTGCAGAGAAAACGCTGTGCCCAGTAAAAATTTTGAAGAAATGGAAACCTGTTGCTGGAAATCCCCACGCAAGAATGAAGGAGAAGATGTTGACATTGAGTCCGGCAAACCTGTCGCTTGATTTGATGTTGCATATATATTTATGGAGCCCGATGCCGCGTGATTGCTTATTGAATAGTTTCGAAAAATCTGAAGTTGCAATTGTAGCAGTTTGTGCTTACTGCTTATTGCTGGCGATGTAGAAATAATGGGATTATACGTGATTATCATGTTACCTCCCCGATAATTCCATCTCAGATCTCCTGAATAATTCAACTGAAAAAAAGGTAGCTGGAAGCAGGAGCTCACATTGTACTGCCGCAAGTCTAAGCGCATGGAAAGAATGAGTTTATGCCCAATAAGGTGTTGCGAAATGTTGCTCTTTATTGTCCGTGCATCTGCTGGCAAATAGCTATTCCCATACGTTTTATAGAATGACCCTGTTGAAACAACGTCAATGTCAGCCGCGAATCCCAATTCAGGCAACTGCTCTTTCAATTGAAAATGATAGGCTATATGTTGTCCGGCATTTCCAGTAGAAAGTGTCTCTGTCGGAAATCCTGATTTCGAAAAAGCAGATTTAGAACCGGTAATTTCAGCCAGACCACAAAATCCCCCTGTGCGGAAAATTCCCGCGCTAACAGACATAAGGCTATTATGAAATGCCGTGATAGACGGTATGACAGTATGATCTGAAGCATTAAAGGAAGTCAGTGATGCTTCTACAAATTGTTTTTCACGGGAACCGGCCCCCAATAAAACCTGGGAAATAACATTGATCTGTTTGGGTGAAGCCGCAATTTGAATATTCGAACCACTGCCTGTGTATGGCAACTTGTTCATCATTTCCCGCGCAAGCGTACCACCCAGGTATATACCTTGAACTTCATAAATAAAGGATAAGCCATTAACCCTCTTGTTGTAAAGCGTTATTGGCGATTGATGCAGCCACACCTGTCCAATGGTAAATGTCTTCAATCCCGAAAGAAATTCATTTAAGTTGTTCATTCCATTTGCTTTTGCTTCAGCGATTAACTGCGCTTCGGGCAACTCATCCGGCGTAAGTGGTAGGTTAAATGATGAAATTATTTTACGCAGGTCAAGTGTCTTGAATCTGTTCGTCATATCAGTTTTGTATGCCAGAAGGCGACGATAAGCATCCTCCTGTGCAAGATGTTTGTCAATAACCTCTTGAGCAGCTACTATGACTGATGTATCCACCCCTTGATTGTCTTCCAAACAGGAATCCTCGCTGAATTGGATCACTTTACTCATCGTTTGATAGGCTTCTTGAATCTCAAAAAGATTTTGTCGATTATTCAACAGCTGAGCGATACTGTCAAAAGCGCTGCAGTTCATTTCAATAAACTTGATGCTGTCGAAAATCATTTTAAACTGTTCCTTTTGTCGCTGTAACACCATTGATTTAATGCCCTCCAAAAAAAGATTTCGGTCGAATGCAATAGAAAAATTGCCTTGCCTCGGAATGTCGTCTGTGTTATAGAAATTAATCTCAGTTTCCATTTGCAATGGTATCGATAATATGGATTGCGAAATATTCCCTGCAATGCCAATCGCGGGATGATAAAACTGGTTCGGGTCATGGTTGAAGCTTCCTGATATTCTGATAGACCCGGAGGGCTTAATGCTAAGTCCACCTTTTAAAATTTTAGTAATATTTGATTGACCACTAACGGTGCTCTTTCTATTGGTTAACATGAATGGTATGTTGCATGTGCTATTCTCATAATCAGAAATTCTCAGCTCTTTCAGAAGTTGACTACAGCTATCTATGCTTGTGATCTGTCCCATTATAAATTGCGGCAAGAGTATTGAACAAATGATCATGGTGCTGAACCTTCTTAAACTTTTAATAGGTGTATCTGATAATAACATCGGATAATATTCAACTAATAGTGTCTTCGGTGCTTGTATAATCTGCTTTTTAACAGCAATTAGTTCCTACAAAACTGAATGCTCAACTACTAATATTGCCTCTAATAAAGAAACCAATGATATAGATCAGCACAATATGGTTTATCGTATGCCTTGAGAGGAAAAATAAATTATTACATCAAAAGTAATTTTCAAAGATCCATTTGTCAATACTCAAAAAGGGTGATTCTTCTCTTCCAGATCTGACGGCCTCTGCTGAATCCTACTTTTGAAATTTATAAAAGAAATGGCTTGATGCACGGCGCAGAGCAGCTTTCCAAGTCAACACAACAATTTGAATGAGGACTGTTTTCCGATCAATAAACCCGCAGTTTGCAGTTCAAGAAAGCAACGGGTTTACCCCTCGACGTAGCACTGCTTAGTGCTGGCGGGAGATTTTCCATTTTGAACCCACATTTTGCAGTTCAAAGCGGCAACGGGTTTAACCCCGACGTAGAACTGCTTAGGGTTTGTGAAACATTTTCTTTTCTTGACAAATTGAGCAAACCCTTAGCAGTTCTGAGTCGCAGCGAAGCGGGATTTTTCCACTGAAAAATCCGGGTTGAAAAAAAAGAGCAACCCCTCAGCAGTACGCTGTCGGAGCGTAGTGGGATTCTTCCATTAATAAATCCGGGTTAAAAATAAAATCATCTCACCAAACAATGTGTATGCACATACTAAGCAGCCGGAATTCCATAAAGGAAGTCAGCTCATTCAGGATACACTACACCGGTAGTTGATGCCACGTTCTTCGAGGTAGGATAACATGAAACGGAAACACTTTTCTTCTTTGCCCAGCAGTTCGGGTGGTATTGTTCCTTTTCTCCCGTACATTCCTTCCAGTACCATCACTGCCGCTGCTGAGCAGGTGTATCCTGTTGTACGTGCCATAGAAGAAGTATGTGTTACCAGGTCGTAACGGTCCAGCAAATCGTAGGTATAAGATTTTTTTCTGCCCTTCTCCCTGCCTTCTACTATGACGCGCATAACGGTAAACTCTTCTTCATCCTGCTCATATTTCCATAGTGGAAACAAAAGAGCAGCGGCAACATCAAGCGGACTCACTTTATTTCCACGTACAGTGATCTCTCCTTTGCTAAACAACCCCATCTCCCGCAATGCTTCCATCAGCTTCGCATGCCCCGGATAACGCAATGTCTTCTCTTTCATGTTCGGAATGTGCTTCATCGTTTTCACCAGCGACCGAAGTCCATCGGAGTTAAATGATTCCAGCGTGCCGATCTGCTCAAACTGTACTTCTTCTACTTCAGAAAGCGCCTTCCTGACCACCACCTTTCCGTTCTCCACGATGCGCGCCGGCCTCGTATATTCTTCCAACACATCAATGGGAGAAAAAGGAGCTTTGTATTGAAAGGGAAGGGTTCTCTTAACTGGCAGCCCACCTACCAGGCATATGAAATTGTTCACCTCCATGCGCTGATCATGATAGCCCAGGATCACATTATCCATGCCCGGCGCAACACCACAATCCACAATGGCTGTAACACCGTTCGACTTTGCCAGCTTATCAAGCTCAAAAGGGTCTTCGGGGAAAAAGGAGATGTCAACGATGTTTTTCCTGTTGTGTATGACGGTGGCTAACATGTCAAAACCCATAAAGCCGGGAACGGCACCTATCACCAGGTCTGCACCTGATACTACCTGTCCTATTTTTTTCTTGTCAGAAAGGTCGGCCTGCTTCTTATTGATATGGGCAGGAAGCAACGCCAGGCTGGATGCGTGGAGGTCAACAGAGGTGACAGCATATTGCCTGGCAAGGTCGATGGCGATGGAGCGTCCGACCATACCGGCTCCGAGGACGGTTATCTTTTTCATGGTATAAACAGTATTAAATTGAATGCTTCTTAATTGATTTGCTTGAACTACGCATTGCCATTTGCAGGCAGCAGGACGGATATGAAAAAATGATCTGTGAATCGGTTATTGTTGCTGCTTCACCAACAATTCTTTCAGCCGCTTTAAGAGGGCTAACTGTTTCATGCTCTCTCTCGCCTCCTGCACCGGCGAACCGAAATATACCTTGCCCCCTTCAATGCTCGATGGTACACCCGACTGCGCATATACAACAGCACCCTTCCCAATCACTAAATCCTTATTTACACCTACCTGCCCCCACAAAATCACATTGTCTTCAATCCTGGTTACACCGGCAATGCCTACCTGTGCTGCAAAAAGGCAATTCTTCCCCACTACGGTATCGTGCCCAATGTGCACCTGGTTGTCGAGCTTGGTGCCTTCTCCAATTACAGTATCACCCGAAACACCTTTGTCTATGGTGCAGCAGGCGCCAATTTCCACTTTGTCATGTATCACCACACGCCCACAGGAATGCATCTGCACATATCCTCTTTCAGGGTATTTTTTATAATAGAAAGCATCCCCGCCGATCACAGTATTCGCATGCACCACACAGTGATCCCCGATAACACAATGATCATATATACTCACATTGGCATGAATGAGGCAGTTTTTGCCGATGGAAACATGGTGGCCGACAAATACGCCTGGCTGAATCACCGTTCCCTCGCCAATAACAGCGTTTTCGCTGATGGAACGGGCGGCGCGTTCAAACGGACGGTAATAGTTGGTTAAGAAGTTGTAATCTCTGAAGGGATCGTCTGAAATAAGCAGGTGCTTGCCCGCAGGTGGTGCCACCTCCTTGTTGATCAGGATAACGGATGCGGCTGAATTGAGTGCCTTTTCATAATATTTAGGATGATCCACAAAAGTAAGATCGCCCTCCCGTACCATATGTATTTCATTGATGCCTTTCAGTCCATAGTTTTCATCGCCCGATAATTTTGCGCCGATAAGCGAGTTGATGACGGACAGCCTGACAGGAGAAATTAAATCCATGGTTGAAAATTGTTCGGCAAAGGTAGCCAAGAACGGAAACTAATGGCTGCGGCATTTAAAATC
Organism: Chitinophagales bacterium; assembly: GCA_044227805.1. Taxonomy (GTDB): domain Bacteria; phylum Bacteroidota; class Bacteroidia; order Chitinophagales; family UBA10324; genus JACCZZ01. The sequence goes on from JBGAWA010000017.1 coordinate 25,142, forward strand.
TGTCAGGCACCCTTTTTATCGAAGAGATACCATCCAGATGAAATGCCTTCTTCAAAAGTCAGTATCTTACCATGACCTCCTGTAATGCTTTTCGTTTCAAATCAGGCACCTGGCAATCATCAGCGGGATAGCCAACAGGCAACAACAAAAAAGGACGCTCATTGGCAGGCCGGTGCAAAATGGTGGAGAGAAAATTCATAGGGCTTGGTGTATGTGTCAGCGTCACCAGCCCTGCATAATGTATTGCCGCAAGCAAAAAGCCTGTTGCTAATCCTACCGATTCAGTTACATAGTAGTTGTTATTCCTTTTCCCTTCAGCATCTTCATAAACGCGTTTGAAAACAACGATTAACCATGGCGCGGTTTCTAAAAAGGGCTTATGCCAGTCAGTACCTATGGGTGCCAGGTCACGCCGCCAATCATCAGTTATTCGGTGCTGATAGTTTTCATATTCTTCCTTTTCCGCAGCTATTCGGATTTGTTTCTTTATTTCCTGTTGTCCCACCAGGCAAAAAGTCCATGGTTGTTTGTGTGCTCCTGAAGGTGCTGTTGAAGCGGTGCGTATCAGTTGCTCCATTACTTCAGGCGGAACAGGGCGGTTGGAGAAATCGCGCACCGTACGCCGCTTGTTCATGAAGTCATAAAAATCACTGCTGCGGTTGACCATCTGTTCTTCAGTGAATGATTCATGCCGGTATGCGATAAAGGGATATCCCATGTTTGAATGTTTTGAAATGAAGATAATAACACTGATAGTAATTAGTCATGACACTTCTAATAAAAAGAAGTGTGGTTTGAATTCTAAAATGTGCCTTCATGCTTGCTCTGCTGCTGGCGGCGGACCCGCCACCTTTCCATCCACTACTTTCAGTCTTCTCGAAAATACTATGGCGAGCAAGGTTGACGCTACAGCGATATAACCGACATACGGATAGTGCAACAATCTGCCTTGGCTGTCTTTGGTTACAATAAGGCCTGCGAGCAAGGAGGCAATTGCCGAAGAGAGTTGCTGCACACAGGAATTAATACTCATAAAGCTGCCGCGTGTTTTGGGCTCTACCGCACCGGAAATCATGGTTGTTGCCGGAATGCCTCTTCCGCTGATAAAAACAAAAAACAAGGTGGTAACGATCAACACCCAAAATACCGGAATAGCAGGCATGTTCGTAATCAGAATCAGCGGAATCGTGGACAGCAGGGCAAACACAAGAAAGATCAACGGTTTGCCATACCTGTCTGCTGCCTTCCCTATTAAAGGCGAAGTGATCAATGTGGCTCCGCCGCCAAACAGGTAGATATACATGAGCTGATGCTCAGTAAAGCCGACATTGGAAACCATGTAAGGTGCAATAAAAGGAATGATGGTGAACTGGCCCAGCATGATGAGCATCATCAGGCCTAATGCCAACAATTGATTGGAATTGTTCAAAATATTTTTTAGTGAATCAAATCTTCCGGCGGACGGATGTGCCGGCGAAATGTGTTTACGCATGGAAGGAACATAATAATAGATGAGCACGGAAATACCCATTCCCGAAACTGCAAGCACCATAAATGGCATGTGCCATGAATATTCCGCTGCCAGCAATAACCCGAAAGGAACACCCAATACCGAAGCTGCCGAAAAGGACGCCATCACAATACCCATGGCCGATGCCCGTCGCTCAAAAGTAAAGGCATCCCCCACAATAGATAATACTATGGCACCGAGTATGCCGCCGAACATGCCCGTTAGTATGCGGGCTCCAATGAGAAAAAAATAAGTCGGTGAAACCGCGCAGGCAAAGGTGCCAATGGTAAAACCGAAGTACGCCGCTTGAAGAGCCTTTTTGCGGTCGAACCGGTCGAGTATAAAAGAGCATAAAAATCCGACTACCCCTGCGGTGAATGTGTAGGACGATACGAGTATGCTGAACTGCTGCGGACTAATGGCAAAAATCCGCATGAGCTGAGGCCCCAACGGCATCATGATCATGAAATCCATGATGTTGGTGAATTGCACAAGTGCCAGCACGGCTAACAGTATTCTTTCCTTCCTGCTCATCTGCTATGTTATTTGTTGAACGGCAATGGCTTTTGCCTCAAAACGGATAACTGTTTGTTAACACCAAAGTTGCTTCCTTTTACAGCATTCCGTCTCAAAGTTTATAATTTTGCCTAAACATTAGTGTATGCATAGCCCGGAAGAAGCACTGCAGCCCGCATTTGATGAACAGGGTCATACCATAAGTCCCGTATTAGGAGAAGAAAAAAAGAATTTCCTGATAGATATCGATGGCACCATCACGGAAGATATTCCCAATGAAGAACCGGAAAGAATGGTGACCTGTCAACCTTTTCCCGATGCGCTGCAAACCATCAACAAATGGTATGATGAAGGACATATCATCTTTTTCTTCTCATCCAGAACAGAAAGCTTGCGTGGCATTACGGAAACCTGGCTGAACAAATATGGATTTAAGTATCATGGCATCCTGTTGGGTAAACCGCGCGGAGGAAATTATCACTGGATTGATAATCACATTGTAAGAGCTACCCGATATATCGGTAAGTTTGGCGAATTAGTAAAAGCGCACAAAGAGATCGAAGTGTTTGAAGATTAAATGTCCGTGCATTACTGATTGGGAAGTCTTTTATTGCCAATGCATGCTGGCAGTATGCATCAATCACTCCTGAATTTCTTCCTGTTTACTACCCTGGCATATGACCGACAATCAATATGAAACAGTGCTGGATGCAATTCATGCCGCCGGTGAGCAGGGATATCGCTTTGGTTTTATACCGGAAACACGCGGACTCCGCTGTGTGGAAACAGGGGATTTTTTTTCACCGGATCAATTCGTGATTGATGCCTTTCATCGTGTAGAAGGTGCAACGGATCCCGCAGAGAATGCTATCGTATATCTTGTTAAAACAACTACCGGAGTAAAAGGGATACTCGTCGACTCATTTGGCATGTATGCCAATGCGGATATCTCATCGTTAATCAAGGTAATTCCAATCAACCGGAGCGAAACGGCCGGTGGATTCGACAATAAACACTGCCTGAATTGCGGAACAGTATTGCAGGGACATTACTGTTATTACTGTGGTCAAAAAGATGAACCGCTCCGTGAACCGATCTATGTGATGTTGGGTCATGCCATTGCACACTACTGGCACTTCGACGGTAAGTTTATAAATACGCTTGCCCCCTTGCTCTTGAAGCCTGGCTTTTTGAGCAAAGAGTTTATGGAGGGGAAGCGGGTCCGATATGTACATCCTGTACAACTGTATTTCTTCAACAGCATTGTTTTCTTTATCGCTTTTTCATTTCTGACATCCGGAAAGCTTAGCAGTACATTCGAAGATGGATCCTTTTTCACCCTTGACGGCGTTGTAAAAACCACCGACTCAAAGAGGGAGAAAGAAGACCTTCCATTGCTTTCCTCCAACAGCGAATCAGCTGACAGTAGTGCGCTGGCGCATGCAACAACTATCCGAACAGACAGTAATTTGTTTCCGCTGATTGTGAAAGAGGTAAGCCCGGCCGATGATACAACTATCATCAAAATCGACAATACCGGAAAGCCGGTGAGCATTACGGCTTATAATGATTCCGTGAATGCGTTATTGCCGGAAAACAAGCCCGGGAAAATGCAACAGGCATTTGATCGGCTTATTATTCGTCTGAATTCTATGGACAGAGAACAGGCCATGGAACGCTTTGCCGAGAATGTCACCCATAACTTGCCAAAGCTGATGTTTGTGCTTATTCCTGTTTTTGCACTGTTGCTGAAACTGATTTTCATCCGACGGAAAATTTACTTTGTCGATCATGCGGTCTTCACCTTGCACTTCCATGCATTTGTTTTCTTCGTCATGCTGCTGTTGCTGCTGGTATACTTTGTCATCGGCTTTGTGTTGCCCGTGGGCTGGTTATTGTTGCTGATGATGATTTATCTTATTCTTGCCATGAAGTTTTTTTACCGTCTGTCCGGTTTTAAAGTACTTCTCAAATTCATTTCATTATCGGTCTTATATTTCTTTTCGGCGCTGATGGCGGTGGTGCTTTTTTTGATGGTGGCTCTCATTACCGTCTAACCCTGCTTTTTCACTTGAAAAATCCTGCCATAGTTAATCGCAGAACGACAATTGATTGGGCGAAGGGGATTACTTACAGGAAAGTTTTCAGCTCGCGAAGTGCCGTCACTTCATACATCACCCGCTCATTATGCGAAACCTTTTCAGGATTGAACAGCACATGGTCCATGCCTACAGATTTCGCGCCTTGCATATCCGCTTCTATACTGTCACCAACAAATATGCTGTTGATCGCCGATGCATTCGTCATATCAAATGCGTATTTAAAAATCTCCCGGTTGGGCTTCTGGCTGCCAGCCATTTCAGACGTGATGACATACTGAAAAAAAGGTGCAAGGCCGGAGTGGCGTAATTTCATGAATTGCACTTCTTCAAAGCCATTGGTAATAATGTGCAGCGAATACTTTGCCTGAAGATAATTCAATACATCAATGGCATCGTCATGCAACCTGGTTTTTGTGGGAAGTATCTCCAGGTAAGACCCTGACATCTTTTGAGCCAGTGTTTCATCCGCGACATTAAATTCCTGCAACGTCCTGATAAATCTCACTACCCTCAACTCTTCGCGTCTAATAGCCCCCTTCCTGAAAAGTTCCCAATAAACACTATTGTGATGATAATAGTGTTTGTAAAAAGCGTCCTCCTTCACACCGATGTCTTCCAGCCGGTAAAGTCCAAATACCTCGGCGAGCGTTTCCAGCGAATTAGACTTGAAATCCCACAAGGTTTCATCAAGGTCAAAAAAGACATGCTTATATCGTTTCATGGAATGTGCTGATACGGGTAAAAGTAAAATTTAATTACCGGACAAGCAGAAACGGCTAAACAGCAAAGTAGGTCAACTACTGCAATCCTTATAGTTAGTTTACATGGAAGCCACATTTAATCAGACTTCTTTGACAAGCGATTCAACTCCCATGCAGCCGGGTATGCCAGGAGACAAACAGGAAGGCTATCATGGACTTATTGGCTTTTCATCGGCCGCTTTTTATCCGCTCAAACAGTACCTGCGTTTAATCCAAACGTTGAACAGCCAATTGTTTCAAACCATTTTCTTTACGGAAGAAGAAAAGATGTTATGCCTTACTTCATCGTCGCGCAGTGGGATTTTTAAATTGAAAAATACAGGTTGTATCCGCAACAACAGGAAATCGGCACAAATTTGCAGTTTAAATTTCTTTCCCTACATTTGCCCTTATCTCTTCGTTTTTCCCCATTCCGGGATTTCGATTTATCAAAACAAACAGTTATTTCTTAACCATTCACTCACGCAGAACAAGGCTTATTTGATTGCACTCAATGCAAAGCCACTGCATTTAACGTAATAGCTCACACCATTCAACACCCCTTATGTACGACATTCTTCAATTGAACGAAATGCTCGTTCCGGAACTCAAAGATGTTGCCGAGAGTCTGAAGATTGAAAATTATCACAAGCTGCCGAAGCAGGAGCTTGTCTATAAGATTCTCGATAAGCAAGCTATCGCCCCGGAACTTGCCAAGGCAGTAGTAGAAGAGACCAAACCTAAAAGCCGTGCCCGCAAAAAACATGTTGTTGCCGGAGAAAATGTGGTACCGCCTGCAGAAGTTGTTGCCATACCCGAACCTGTTACAGAGATTCCGACAGTTTCCACTGGTACTGAAGAGCAGCCAATGACGAAAGAGGAGAAACTGGAAGAAGCTATTCGTTATGAGAAGAATGGACAGTTTCAGCGTCTTCCGTTTCGAAAAGAAGCCGCCTTTAATGTTGATCTCGATGGTATGGTGGATGGTGAAGGGGTTTTGGAAATTATGAGTGACGGATATGGATTCCTTCGCTCTTCAGACTATAACTATCTTTCTTCACCCGATGATATTTACGTATCTCCTTCACAAATTAAGCTGTTTGGCATCAAAACCGGTGACACCGTTACCGGTTCTGTGAGGCCGCCCAAAGAAGGAGAAAAATATTTTGCCCTTTTAAAGGTTGAGTCTATCAATGGTAAAAAACCTGAAGAGGTTCGTGACAGGGTTCCATTTGACTACCTGACACCACTATTTCCAAATGAAAAGTTAGATCTCTTCCTGGAGCCGAATGATTATTCCACCAGGGTGATTGACCTTTTTACTCCTATAGGAAAAGGACAGCGCGGATTGATTGTTTCGCAGCCAAAGACCGGAAAAACCATGCTGCTGAAAGCGGTGGCCAATGCCATTGCCAAGAATCATCCCGAGGTCTACCTGATTGTGTTGCTCGTTGATGAACGCCCCGAAGAGGTAACCGATATGGAGCGTAGTGTACGAGCCGAAGTGATCGCCTCTACGTTCGATGAACCTGCTGAAAAACATGTAAAGGTTGCCGCCATCGTTTTAGAAAAGGCAAAGAGAATGGTGGAATGTGGAAATGATGTAGTGATTCTGCTCGACTCCATCACACGCCTCGCACGGGCGCACAATACCGTTTCTCCTGCATCCGGAAAAGTACTGTCCGGTGGTGTGGAAGCCAACGCCCTGCATAAACCCAAGCAATTTTTTGGAGCTGCGCGAAATATTGAGAATGGTGGTTCCTTAACTATTCTTGCAACCGCCCTGATTGATACCGGATCAAAGATGGATGAAGTGATCTTTGAAGAATTCAAAGGAACAGGAAATATGGAATTACAGCTTGATCGTAAACTTTCGAACAAGCGGATTTTCCCGGCGGTGGATGTTACCGCTTCCAGCACACGCCGCGAAGATTTGCTGCTGGATCGCGAAATGCTGCAACGCATGTGGATCCTCCGTAATCATTTGGCTGATATGACGAGTGAAGAGGCCATGAAATTCCTCCTCGACCGCATGAAGGGAACCAAGTCAAATGAAGAATTCCTGATTTCGATGAATGCTTAATTTTCCCTGTTGATTCCATAATTTGATAATTAGGTGCTATTTTCGCACCCCTTAAAAGAAGCAATACAGTCATGAAGAGAACGTACCAACCCTCCACCACCAAGCGTAAGAACAAACACGGATTCCGCGAGCGCATGAAAAGTAAAGATGGCCGTGCTGTGCTGAGCAGTCGCAGAAAGCAAGGCAGAAAGAAACTGACCGTTTCTGATGAAAAGCGCTTGAAATAGGCGTTGCGTGCCCCTGTGCTGCAAATCCCGGAATATCTCTTTCCAGAAGCAATGTGAAAAACGAAGCATCCCACCCACTTCGATTTACTTTTAAAAAGGAAGAGCGGCTTTCCGGTAAGAAACTGATCGACGAACTGTTTAACAACGGTTCGTCTTTTTATTTATACCCTTTTAAAGTGTATATGCTTATGAAATCCGGGCCGGCAGCCGTCTCGGTTCAGGTGCTGATGGCCGTATCTTCCAAAAATTTTCCCCGTGCTGTTGATCGAAACCGCCTGAAAAGAATGATGAGGGAAGGCTACAGAATCAACAAGAACGGGCTGATTGCGCGGACACGCCAATGGCAAAATAACCTGCTGATTGCATTTATCTATACCGGAAAGAAAATGGAATCCTATGAACTGATTCATGAGAAAATGATTGCCATACTCCATCGTCTGCAAAACCAATGTATCTTTTAGAAAGGTCGTCCTTTAAGTAGGATCCTGATCGGGCTGTTTGCTTTACCAACGCATCGTTTCGCCATGGTTGATGCCTTCCTGCCGCTATACACCAACCTGTTCGCAATATGCTGTGGAAGCAATTGTTAAATATGGCCCATTCAAAGGAGGCTGGCTGGCCCTAAAGCGTATTTTGAGCTGCAATCCGTGGGGGGGCCATGGGCATGATCCGGTTCCATAAGTATTTTTTTAGTATTCCCGATAATGCACCTTTATCTAAGAGCTGAGAGCAAAGAAGCTTCTTGTTTTGAACTGGAAAATGCGGTTGAAAGTGGCTATTTTTATTCAGCCTACATGCCGATTCAACGTTTTGCTGATCCCTGTGAACGGACAGCTATTGCTTCTACATAAAATTCATTCTTGTCGACTCTACCTGTTGACTCGTCTAAATAGACTGCCGGTTCAATATTTTTCACATAATTTCGTTTACTGAAATTTTTAACCCGGGCGTAATAAAAACTTATGCCTGAGAAATTCAACTCGATTATTCCTATGCAAAAGAAACTGAAAACGTTGCTGCTGGTAGCAGGATTGTCCGTTGCAGCCTTCCTTCCCATTGCAGCGGTCACCAACAATTACTTCGAGATCTCGAAGAACCTCGACATTTTTGCAACACTTTATAAAGAAGTAAATACTTACTATGTTGATGATATTGAGCCGGCTAAGTTTATGAAAACCGGCATGGATGCCATGCTTGAAACACTTGATCCCTACACCAACTATATTTCTGAAGCCGACATAGAAGGCTATCGTTTTCAAACAACCGGCAAGTATGGAGGAATAGGTGCACTAATACGCAAATCGGGCGACCGGATTGTCATTTCTGAACCGTATCTTAATTATCCTGCCAATAAAGCGGGCCTGATGGCAGGTGATGTCATTCTTGAAGTGGATGGCAAATCAACCAAAGGAAAGGATGTTGATGATATCAGCAAAATACTGAAAGGCACTCCGGGTACTGAAGTTAAGTTGCTAATTCAACGTCCAGGCGAAAAAAATGAATTGCTGAAGACCCTGCAGCGGGAAGAAATTAAGGTCAGTAGTGTATCCTTTTCCGGCATGCTCGACAATAATATCGGATATATCAGGCTTGAACAGTTTACGGAAGGTTGCGGGAAGGAAGTGGAGAATGCATTCAAAGAACTGCAATCCAAAAATCAGTTAAAAGCGATTGTACTTGATTTGAGGGGAAATCCCGGCGGATTGCTGAATGAAGCGGTTAATGTAGCCAATATTTTTATAGATAAAGGAAATGAGATTGTGAGCACCCGTGGCAAAGTGAAAGAATGGGATAAGGTTTTTTATGCGATAGATGCCGCAGTTGATACCAGAATACCACTGGCCATTCTTACCAGTAATGGTTCCGCGTCCGCGTCCGAAATTGTCTCCGGAACGGTTCAGGACTATGATCGTGGAGTGATTATCGGTCAAAAAACATTTGGTAAAGGGCTGGTACAGACAACACGTCCACTCAGCTATGGAACACAACTGAAAGTAACTACGGCTCATTATTTCACACCAAGCGGCCGATGCATACAAGCCCTTGACTACGCTCATCGTAATGAAGATGGCAGCGTTGGTAAGATTCCCGATTCACTGAAAACGGCATTTAAAACCAAAAGCGGAAGGACTGTTTTTGATGGTGGTGGTGTAGATCCTGATTTTGCTACAGAAGCCGAAAAACTGGCGCCCATTTCTTACAGCCTGATTGATAAAGGACTGATTTTCGATTTTGCAACTCAATATCGGATCAAGCACTCTACGATTGCTGATCCAATGAATTTCCGGCTGACGGATGCTGATTATAATGAGTTTACCACTTCCCTTAATGAGAAGGAATATGATTATTCAACAAAGACGGAAGAGAAACTGAAGGCATTGCAGGAAGCGGCAGAAAAAGAAGATTACTGGGACGCTATTCACGATCAGTTCTCAGCACTGAAAAACTCGATGATGCACGACAAAGAGCATGATCTGCAAAAGAATAAAGAGCAGATCAGTGAACTATTGGAAGAAGAGATTGCCAGCCGCTACTATTATAAAAATGGCCGGCTGCAGGCAGGTCTGAAAAATGATCCTGATGTTAAAAAGGCCATCGAGGTACTCAATAATCAGGATCTGTATTCCAAAGCATTAATGGCACAAAAGTAAACTCCGTGAAGTATTACAGAAAGGCTGTTGAGCAGAGACTCGACAGCCTTTTCCTTTAATCATCTGTCGGATTCCGATATTTTCTGTTTGTTCTCCTCCGATCATTTAATTTTGAAGCCTGAATTTGATTTCTTCCGGGCAATATCATTTCATCATTACGTAAAACCGATCAGCTGCCATGCAAAAAATTGTATCCCTCCTTTTGTTGTTAATTTTCCGTCCTGCCATCCTGCTATTTGCTGCTCCGCAAGACTCTTTGCTGATGAGTCACCTTAAACAACACATTTACTATTTATCTTCTGATAAACTTCAGGGTAGAAACACCGGCTCAATAGGAGAGAAGAAGGCATATCACTATATTATCGGTCAATACAAAAAGCTTGGGCTATTACCCAAAGGCGAGGATGGTTTTCTGCAACCTTTCAGTTTTACATATGGCAAAGAAATGGGCGGCAAAAATCAACTTTCTGTTAATGGAGTATCCCTTAAACTCAACGAAGATTTTTATCCGTTGAATGCGTCTGGAAATGGGAAGGCAGAAGGAAAAATCGTGGACGTTGGATTTGGTATTGTTGCTCCTGCCATCGGCTATGATAGTTATAAAAACCTGCCAAATCTGAAAGGAAGCATATACCTGATGGAATGTAGTACGCCCGAAGGCGACAGCCCTCATTCCAAATATGGCCCATTTGCAGATTTAAAAACAAGGATTGAAACCGCAAAAAATAAGGGAGCCATAGCAATAATATTTACAAATACCTCGGCTAACGCCGAGGACCTGAAGGCTAACCTCGATATCAATTCTCCTACTTTTGACATCCCGGTGATTTTTGTTAAGTCTGCATCTCTCAAGAAAAACTGGCGGACGGAATTCAATGTGGCGACGATTCATTCACATCTTGATAAGCTGGCTTTAACCGGATATAATGTCGCAGCATTTATTGACAATGGTGCTCCCTATACGGTTGTTATGGGAGCACATTTCGATCATCTGGGTTATGGGGAATATGGCAACTCGCTCTATCGCGGAGACCCTGCCATCCACAATGGAGCCGATGACAATGCAAGCGGCACTGCGGCAGTACTAGAACTTGCTCGTTACTTTCAGAATAATGGAATAAAAGAAAAAAACAATTACCTGTTTTTAAATTTTTCAGGTGAGGAACTGGGACTGGTGGGTTCAAAGTATTGGGTGTCTCATCCTACTATTGATACCAATAAAATCAATTTTATGGTTAACATGGATATGGTTGGCCGCTACGACAATGAGAAGGGAATGGAAATCAGCGGCCTGGGAACATCTCCGGATGCCTTTAATTTCATCCGTAACCTGTTATTTGATAGTCTGAAGTTTAAATTGGGCGAGAATGGAACCGGTCCAACAGATCATACTTCTTTTTACTATGCAAACATTCCGGTGCTGAATTTCTTTACAGGAACACATGAAGATTATCATAAACCTTCTGATGATGCTGACAAGATTAATTATGCTGCCGAGGCATCAATTGTGCAACTTATAGCAGCAATCGTAAAGGAGTTAGATGATGACGAAGCGCCGCTTCCCTTTGCCAAAACTAAAGAAACAGACACCGCCGATATTCCTCAGTTTAAGGTAAGGCTTGGAATTATTCCTGATTATCTTTTTGACGGAACAGGCTTGCGAGTAGATGGTGTTGACGAAGGAAAACCGGCTGCCCTGGCTGGCATCAAAAAAGGTGATATCATTATTGCTATCGGTGAATACCAGGTTGCTGATATCATGTCGTACATGAAAGCCCTAGCAGCATTTCAGAAAGGTGACAGTGCCCCTATTATTGTTAAACGGGGCGACTTAAATGTCGAACTAAAGGCCACCTTTTAATGAAAACTATTTCAAGTGACGCCGATATTGCAAGCATCTCTCATTGGTGACAACCAGTACTGTTTTCGCCGGCTTTCATTTCAGGAAATTGCGGAATCCCATACAACCTTGATTGCCATAGCTGATCACCCTCTAATCAATCTGACTTTACGCTGCTATCATGACTTCGCCGATACTGCTTCATATTGAGACTTCGTCATCGGTTTGCTCTGTAGCATTGAGTAACGGAAAGTCCCTGCTTTCGCTTAAGGAAATAGCCGGTGATGCAAATCATGCCGCATTACTCGCAGTAATGATTGAAGAAGTTCTAGTAGAAACGAAATACGATTCAAAGGCGCTGGATGCAATCGTACTCAGCTCAGGGCCTGGCTCTTATACTGGGCTTCGTATTGGTGCTGCCACCGCAAAGGGTATGTGTTATGCATTGAACAAGCCATTAATTGCCGTGGATTCATTGAGTGTCTTAGCTTATGCTATGAGCATCACTGCCGATGGTCAAAAGCGCATCTTCTGTCCAACCATAGATGCCAGAAGAGACGAGATATATTATGGTTTGTTTGATCAAAATGGAGAGGTTATCAGGCCTTCCGTCAACACGATCCTCACGTCAGATTTTTTGAAAGATATGCCGGATGATATAAAAATACTAATTGGCGGAAGCGCAGTTGCAAAGTGCCGGCAATATGTATCCGGCCGATGGTTTGAGTTTGATGACCTTACAAAGCCGTCTGCCCGTTGGTTAGTCCCTCTTGGAGAATTAATGTTTGCGCGTTCCGAATTCACAGATCCTGTTCGCTATGAACCTAACTACATTAAGCCGGCTTTTGTTACCTCCGCAAAGAATGTCTTATAAATTGAACTAGGCATGCTGGTTTAATAACGATCTGCAATATTGACACCTTCCGGTACAATACATTTATCTGTTTGTTCTATTTTTTTACTCATTCAGCATCAATAATTGCCGGTTGGGTATTATTTAAATCTATAACGTACCAGATATATAGAAATAACCCTCATTTTTGCATCTTAATAGCAGATAGTAAAACCCTTCGGCATTTAATTTGATAATAATAAGTGCCTTTATTGTTTCTCAACTCAGTTAAACTTTTTAATCATGGCTAAAGCAGTTCCTGAACTTACCCTCGTTTCAAAAAACGGAAGTTCAAAATCATCCATCAAAATAGATTACAGCGCTTTGAAAAAGGCAGCCGGTGTGTTGCGCGCGGTGAATCATAAACTTCGTCAGTCAATGATCAAGTTGCTGGAAGATCATGGAAAAATGACCGTAACGGAGATCTATGTGAAATTGCGGTTAGAGCAATCAGTTGCCTCGCAACATCTTGCTATACTCCGGAATGCGGAAGTTGTACAAACCGAACGGGACGGCAAGTTTATTTACTATTCTCTGAATGAGGATCGTATTGCTGAACTCGCGGACCTGGTAGAAGAGCTGGCGAACTAATCACTCCGGATATTTATATCAAAGACCGCCATTACATTGCAAATGGCTGTCTATGTAATATTTGACTACTTCAGTCAACGAAAAAGAATAATATTTTTTGCTACGTTTGCAGCCGTAGTTAAAAAATCATTGCATTAACGTAAACTATTTATCATTCTTTTCGTTATACGTTTGAATTTCTAAAACCAATAGACACAAATGGCTGAAACATTATTGCTTGATTATGCATTAGCAAAAAAAGGATTGAGCAGGATTAAAGCACTGGCTCATCCATTAAGGCTTGCTATTATTACTTTTATTGATAAGAATGGGGAGATCAATGTAAATAAGATTTACCGTTCTCTCCGACTTGAACAGTCCATAACCTCACAACATCTGAAAATTTTACGTACCGCTGAACTGGTAAAACACCGCCGCGATGGTAAGCGCATTTACTATTCGATTCATTACACTAATGTGAAGCAACTCATGAATATCGTGAGAAAGTTTGAGTCGAAAAAGTAATATCTTCGCCCCGGATAGCGGATTCCCATACCCCGATATCAGGTTTTTCAATGAAAGTTGAGCAACTTTACACACCCTGTCTTTCTGAAGCGGCTTATTTCATAGAATCGAACGGCGAAGCAGCCGTAATTGATCCACTTCGAGACTATCAAACGTATATTGATCTGGCAGCACAAAAGGGTGTTGTCATCAAATATATATTTGAAACACATTTCCATGCTGATTTTGTTTCAGGGCATCTTGACCTATCTAAAAAAACCGGCGCTCCAATCATTTACGGCCCCGAGACCGTTACCAACTATCCTGTTATTGTGGCGGAGAACCATCAGCACTTCAAGATTGGTGCAGTAGACATTGAAGTAATACACACTCCTGGTCACACACCGGAATCAAGTTGCTTTTTGCTGCGCGATGAATCAGGACAACCCCATTCTATATTTTCGGGCGACACCTTATTTGTAGGTGACGTAGGAAGACCTGATCTTTTTGGTACTTCCATCAGCAAAGAAGAGCTGGCCTCTCGCATGTATGATTCGCTGAATGAAATAAAAAAACTTCCTGATCATGTGATTGTATATCCTGCACATGGACCCGGTTCATCGTGCGGCAAAAATATCGGTAAAGAAACCTGGAGTACCCTTGGCAGTCAAAAGAAAGGGAATTATGCGCTTCAGGATCTTAGCAGGAGGAATTTGTCAAAGCAATAACGTCCGGATTGTCCTTAAGCTGTACCTGTGTATTTTCAATTAAATGCAAGGATAAGCAAGCAGGGCTATGGCTCCCTGGACGATGTCTTACGAAAAAGCTTACGTCCGCTATCGCCGGATAAGTTCGCGATAGAAATGGAGAAGGGTACGTTAGTAATCGATACAAGGCATGAAAGTGTATTTGAAAAAGGATTTGTTCCAGGCTCTGTTTTTATCGGGCTAAACGGACGGTTTGCAGAATGGGTAGGAACACTTGTTGATATAAATGAACCGATTTTGGTTGTAACAGAAACAGGAAAGGAAGAAGAAGCTATTATCCGGATGGCAAGAGTCGGTTATGATAACGTGATAGGGTTCCTTGATGGTGGATTTGAGAACTGGAAAAATTCGCGCCAGGCATATGATATGGTGATATCCATTGATGCTGATGAATTCAATCTCGACTATAAACATGACAGACTCCGCGTAGTGGATGTGCGCAAAGAAAGTGAGTATGAAAATGGTCATGTAGCGGGCGCTTTTAAATTTAGTGCTGCAGCAGTTTGATGAACAATTAAATAAGTTAACCGATAAGGAGAGGAAGAGCTATACGTCCATTGCCAGGCCGGGTATCGGTCCATGATTGCGGCATCTCTTCTTAAAAAAAAAGGTTACCAACATCTCAAAAAATGTTTGGGGAGGATGGCAGGCTATTTCAAAGACCGACATCTCCATCGAAATGCCGAAGTTTTCGGTATCCTGAATACTGTTAAACCAAAATATTATATCCCAATACAGATATGGGTTATGCCGAAATGCTAACTGTTCATTGTGGCAGTATAATTTGCTAGCATGGGCAGTTCCAATTTGCAATGTTCTCCGGTATTTACCAATAGCATTGCTTTTTCAAGTAGTGGTCTATTCCATCAACTTACTGATACATCATCACTACAGTAGCAGAACTATTTGAATCTATTCCACCCTCTTAAGGCCACTTCAGATTCACTTCTTCAGCGCTTTTAGAGCTGGCTTGTTTAATTTAACGGGGAATAATGGCTTGGGGCAGCACAAAAGCACAGTGAGGCTTTACCTGATCAAATCAGGTAATCCATAAATAAATCAGTAATTTTACTTCTATAATTTTTTACATGAGTAAGAAAGCAAAAAGGTATATCAGGAACAGTGCAATAGGCATTGGCATATTGTTCATCTTATTAATAACAGGAGGTTACCTGCTTGCCAAGATATATAAGAATGAAATTCTGGCGGAAGTGAACCGTTCAATAAGTGACAAGATAAGTGGCACCCTTGAAATTAAAGACATTGATTTTACGCTGCTCAATCATTTTCCAAGTTTTTCCCTTACCCTTAATGAGGCCGTATTGCGCGATTCATTATATCCCATTCACCATACTGAATTGTTTCGGGCTGAAAAGATGGTGCTGCGACTTGAGCTAAGAAGACTATTGGTGGGTGAATTGAAATTAAAAAGTATCACCATCACTAATGCTGCAGTTTCTTTCGTAAAAATGAATAACGGGTATAGTAATACCAGCATTATCAGGAAAAATTCAACGTCGCCGAAAGGTACCACCTCGCCATCATCTTTCACTGCCTCCATCGATAAGGTTTTTTTGAAGAATGTAAAATTCAGCATGGTTGATTCGGTGAAAAACAAATGGTTCAAGATGGAGTTTAAGGACCTCGAGCAAACACTGCAAATGACCTCCGATCACATCTATGATCGGATAGCCGGGACCATCTATTTTGGTGGACTTGCCTTCAACGCTGACAAAGGAAGCTACCTCACCAATAAAACAGTTACGGTTAATTTGCACGCCGATTTTAATGTGCCAGAAAAGAAATTGCTGCTTACCTCTTCGACGCTGGAAGTGGACCGGAAGAAACTGTTATTACGGGGCAATTTTGAATTCAGTGATACCTCACAAATGCATCTTGAAATAGATGCCCCCAACATTACTGTAGAACAAGCCAATACCATTGTAACACAGCACATCGCTGCAAAGCTGATCGTCTTTAAGTTTGAAAAGCCGTTGATTGCGGCAATAAGGATTGATGGCCGTTTATTTCCGGGCAGTAAGCCGGCGGTGGATGTCTTTTTCAAAACCACAGACAATGTGCTGAACATGAAAACGAAAGAATTTTCAGAAGTAACGGCACTGGGCTGGTTTATGAATCATGCCGATTCCACACTGATTAACGATGATCACAATTCTAAGGTGACCCTGGCGAAATTTGATGCCAGCCTGGGAGGGATTCCCCTCCGCTCGAAGCTGACAATAACCGATCTTATTAAGCCCTCGCTCTTGATGGATGCAAAGGTGAATATGGACCTATCAGATGTTTACGGAATCATTGATACAACAAAATTCCTGTTTAACGCAGGCAAGCTTGACATTGCATTTAAGTACGATGGAAAATTGGTGGAATATGTAGATACCATTACCAATCGTTTTCTTGCAGAGATTACCGGCAGCGTGCATCTAAGTAATGCATCATTTGAATATGTTCCGCGGCATTTTGTTTTTTCGGATGTTAATGCTGCCATGCAGTTCGGGGACTCAATGCTTACAATTGATGAACTGCAAATGAAGATCAATGAAAATGCGATAAATGTAACCGGGCGGGTTATTCATTTTATCCCGTTTTTGTTTGTACGTGGTCAATCGCTTTTTGCAGATCTGATAGTAATGGCAGGCACTATTAACTTCAACAACTTCTCATCCACCAGCACCGCCAATAAAGTCGTCAGGCAGAAAACCAAAGTAAAAAAGAAATCTTCTCAAAAGCAGATCAATAGTTCCATTGATAACATCATTGCAACTATGGAAGCTGATATTCTTCTTCGTGCAGATAAGCTCATCTCGGGTAAATTTTCCGCTACTGATATCGGAGGACACATTGTGATGAATGAAAACCTGTTACGATTCAACGATTTACAAATGAACACTTCCGGAGGAACCTTTTTATTAAACGGTGGTATTACCGGCTTGCAGAAAGCTCCCTTTAAGATGGCCATCACCGCTTCCATCGGGAATGCTGATATCAGCTCTCTTTTTTACTCGTTCAACAATTTCAATCAGAAGGCCATTACTAATGAAAACCTGAAAGGGCGGCTCACCGCCAAAATAAATTTCAGCAGCCTGATAACGAAAAGTTACGCTGTTGATCCAAAATCAATGCGAGGCACGATCAATATGTCAATCAGGAATGGAGCCCTCATAAACCTGGAAGGGCTCGACAAAATTTCAGAGTACGTATTCAAGAACAGGGATTTCAGCAACATTGAATTTGCACAGCTAAAGGATACGATAACTATAAATGGGCAGCAGATGACGCTTTCCCGCATGCAAATTCAATCTAATGTTGCCACCTTGTATGTAGAGGGTACTTATGGATTTAATGGAGGCACCGATATCAGCATTCAAATACCGCTCAGTAATCTGAAAAAGCGGGGGAAAGACTACAAGCCCACCAATGTAAGTGCAGACACTAAGCTTGGAGCCAGTGTTTTCTTGCGCATGCGCGATGATGCCAATGGGAAAATTCAAATTGCATACGATCCATTAAAGGATTATTATAAAGACAAAGAGCTCTCCGCAGAGTCCTCCCAAAATACATTGGTGGACAAAGAAAAGGACAATGAGACGATTGTTGCTTCAGACAGCACTATAGAAAAGAAAAACAAAAAGAAACAGAAAAAGTAAATATGGCGCACAATGCCAGGGCGCGATGGGTTTTTCAATGGTAAAATACTGGCTGAGGCATATTCAAAGTGAAACGGATTCATTTTCAGGTGCAGATATCATCGCTCATAGTCTTTTATCAAGAACGTACAGGACGATTTAAAAAATTAAAGGCTTACTGCACTACCAATTTTTTCATCAGCAATCTTTCATTGATAATCGCTTTGATAATATATATCCCCGGAGGCCATGTTCCTGTTTCCAATGGATAGTAATGTTCGCCTGCCGTAAGATCAACCGCCATTATCTCCTTCAATAGCACCCCCCGGATTGAAAATACTTGCAGCCGGATCACGGATGAACTATTCAATAATGAGAGTCGAATCAATGCATATTCCGTGGAGGGATTGGAAAGTACTTGCAGGGAAATACCTTCATCTGGTTGTGCCATAATACTTACTGCATAATTGTCAAATCCGGGAGTAGGGCCCGGCAGGATGCCAAACGGACCGGTACCATTGGGCAATCTTCCAACAGAAACATCAGTTGCCTGCCAACCAAATTTATAGGTATCGATGGCTGCAAAATGTTCTTCCGCGGAAGCAAATAACCCAATTTGCTCTCCATCGGCGTTAAGACTGAAATTTGCATGATTGAACCCTTGTTCTGGATCATTGTCCGTCCAGAAAAGTATATAGGCGTTGCCATTCAATGAAACGGCGGGCAACCTCCACTTTGATGGGTTGAGCCAGTCATCACTCAGGTATTTGTTGCCAAGGTAAACAGGCACAGCGCCGGCATTATACAATTCAACGAAATCATCAAATTCGCCGGCATTGTCACCAATCACCGAGTTGTTTGCCGCAAGAAACTCATTGATGAAAATAGCAGGCGGCTCAAATCCCACCTTAATGCTTGACTCTCCACACACCGGATGTCGCGACGTAATG
Source organism: Chitinophagales bacterium (assembly GCA_044227805.1). GTDB lineage: Bacteria > Bacteroidota > Bacteroidia > Chitinophagales > UBA10324 > JACCZZ01. Next base: position 44,141 of record JBGAWA010000017.1, read on the forward strand.
TTACTATTGTCCGTTGCCTGCTGGTGATAATAAAGAAATCCATTACCTGCAGCAGGTGGTAAAAGTGTACCATAAATCCCATCTGCTGCCAGGCCATCGTTATGGAGTCCGTCATCAAAAAGCGAAGCTGATATGAATGAAATGGAATCAATACTGTAATAAATTGTAACACTGTTCACCGCAACATTATCAAAAACAGTGGCCGTGACGTTGATTTCTTCTCCTGCTTCCGGCAATATCGGATCAAAGTGTTCATCCCGCACAACCGGGCCTATATTATTCAATACCAGTTCCAACTGAGCATTGGTCTTTCGTGCAGAAATAAAATTCTTGACCCCATAAGGTGTGTGGCCATCGATTCCGTTTGTGTTAAATGAATTCAGGAAGTCATTATCCGTATAACCCCAGTCGTATCCCTTGTAGTCATCCTCCAGCGCTGCGTCAGTAATCAGGTTTTTCATGCTGTCGATATGCGGTCCGGTGGTGGAAGGATGCAGAACAGTATTCACCAGCAGGTTGAGATAATAGCTGTATCGATCTTTGTATTCAGGCACGTCCAGCAGTCGTGATACCAGGGGCCGTTCAATAGCATTTTCCCAACCGTAAACAGATCGTGTCGTCCAGTCGATGCCAATCCAATCCACGCCAAAAGTGTTATCGCAATCGTAAGCAATAAATTCAATCAGGTCGGTAAATGGGTTGTGATAGAGGTAGTAATTGTTTTTATTGAAAGCATAATCGTCCCAGTTTCCGCTGGCCACATCCATGGCATAGGCACGGAGAAAAGCATCAACATTAAACACTTTCTCCAGTTCGCAGGGAAGCTCTGTTACTGTGGTTTGATTGAGCACCGTAATAAATTTGACAAGATCGCTGTAGTCATCGGCCGGCTGATTGTTTTGCAAGTCATATGCCCTGCCACCTGTTACCGCAGATGACTGAATCGATTTATACGCTTGCTGGTCTGTACCTTCGTAGGTAAGATCACTCGGATAAGTACATTTATACCGGTTGCCGCTGTCATCACCAAATCTTTCTTTGCACCAGTTTTCGTCCATCTCTTCCAGATTTGTATACAGACCATAGTAGAGATCATTGATGTAAACGCGAATGAAAGAGCTTCTCCTGGCAGGCAACCCGAATTTATTCCAAGCATCATAATATAACTTTTCCCGTACCATGCTGGGATCATTGTGTGAGCCATTCAGATTTATTTTTTCAACCCCCTCGTACTTTCTTCCCGGATCATAAGTATTGAAAGAAACCTTGAAAGATTTTTTCGCCGAATAGCGTGAACTGTTGCCTCGCAGCCTGAAGCCGGTATTGTACAATGTATCCCGGTGTATGCCATTATCGTAGATGAAGAGTACATTGTATTCGTGGTTGCTTTCTACATAGGTGTAAAGTTCTGT
>JBGAWA010000018.1:0-45428 GCA_044227805.1 Chitinophagales bacterium
GAAAAACAACGATGGCTCTTTCGTTTTTGTTGAGGTAATCTATCATCGCCTCTACCATACCATTGTGCTTGCCACGGTCAACAGGCACGCCACCAAGTTGTATGAACATTTTTTTCAAAGGCCACCGGAACAGTTCTTTTTTGGCCAGGTACTTTGCATCAAATCCCAGCAATGACTTCGCCGCTGCGCCATAAATAAAATCCCAGCCGCTGGTATGCGGCGCTACAATCATCACACATTTTTTTAATTCCGGTGGAACGGGAGCTCCTGTCTTCCAGCCACGCATCTTAAAATACCAAACCATTAGCCTCTCCAGCAAAGCGTTATTTTTTTTTCAAGGTAGAAAATTATTTGCTGTGCAAGAATGGATAATTTGATGGAAGCTGCAGTTTGTTGGCTACATTAGATCGCTCTTTCTCTGCATATGCATTTTTCGATTCCTGTTAAGTCATCCGTCCTCCATGCTGTCCGTTTCGGATCAGGAGATCGTTTACTGATTTGTTTTCATGGATTTGGTGAGGAGGCCGGCAAGTTTATGGCGTTGCAGCCCACTTTGCATGCAATGTTTACGGTGGTGGCTATTGATCTTCCGTTTCATGGCAATACCCAATGGCAACAGGGAGCACCCTTTTTACCCGGCGACCTTGCGGAGGTGATTCGTACAGTGCTGAATCGTGAGAAGAAGGACCGGTTCTCAATGATGGGTTACAGCCTGGGCGGAAAGATTGTATTGGCGGCTGTTTCACTGTTTGCTGAACAGGTGGACTCCATAATACTCGCAGCGCCGGATGGCGTAATAGTAAATGCCTGGTATGATGTAGCTGTCTATCCTGACTGGGGCAGAAAGCTGTTTAAAAGATTTGTTGAAAATCCCGGTTTTGTTTTCCGGTTAGCACGGATGATGAGGTTTACTGGAATACTCAATCAGCGCATGTATAAATTTCTGCAGGTGCAAACGAATACGGAGGTCAAGCGAAAAAAGATTTATGCTGTATGGATGACGATGAAGAACCTGGAAGTGGATCTTAACGAAGTGAAACAACTGCTCAACAAATACCATATCAGGAGCTATGTCTTTATTGGTAAGTATGACCGGGTGATTACCCGCAAGACGGGCGACCGGTTCTCGCAGGGATTAGAGGATTGCCACTACGTGATATTGGAAAAAGGCCATAACCTGATCACCGAATCATTCAATAATCCGTTGCGTGAGGCACTGCTGAAATGATCATCTACACCATAATTGTTTTGTTATTGACAGTCATTTATACAGGGCTGTTCATCTCTTATCTCGCAGGCTGGCTGTTGCTGCCTGACTATAAGCCCGGCAAGGTGAGCGGACACACTACTGTTTCCATTGTGGTGGCAGCAAGAAATGAGGAAAAACATATTGCGAAACTGTTGCGCGACCTTACACATCAGCAGTATCCCGCTTCGCTCACCGAGATAATGGTGGTGGATGACGGTTCAACCGATAAGACTGCGGAGATCGTAACATCCTTTCAGTCAAAAGGCGTGAAGCTGATAGCTTTGAATGAATTGCTGGAAGCAGAAGAACTAGTAGCCGGTCACAAGAAGAAGGCGCTTGCAACAGGTATCGCCTCCACAAAAGGAGAACTGATTGTCACCACCGATGCAGACTGCAGTATGGATGAAAGCTGGCTGACGGCCATCGTCAGCTTTTATGAGCAACAGCAATGCAAAATGATCGTAGCGCCTGTTGCTTATACGGGCGAAAAAAGTTTCCTGGAACGGTTTCAGTCATTGGATTTTTTGGGAATGATAGGCATAACGGGCGCAACACTGCAATTGAATTTTCCGGTGATGTGTAATGGGGCTAATCTCGCTTTCAGTCGGTTGGCATTTGAACAGGTCAACGGGTATGAACGAATCAACCACATCGCATCCGGTGATGATGTGTTACTCATGCACAAGATAGCGGCAAGATGGAAAGGAACAGTTCATTTTTTAAAAAGCAAAGATGCTCTGGTGCGTACTTATGCCCAATCGGAATGGACAATGTTTGTCCGGCAGCGGATTCGCTGGGCATCTAAATCAAAATATTATGCTGATCTGCGTATCACCGCCAATCTTGTTTTTGTTTATCTGTTCAATATTTCAATCCTGGTTACGGCTGGCTGTTGTTTCTTCGATAACCGTTACAGCCTGATCCTTGCGATGCAGGTGGTACTGAAGATGATTGTTGAGTTTGCTTTTCTCTCTTCCGTCACCGCATTTTTCGGTCGGCGCGAATTGATGTGGTTATTTTTGCCCGCGCAATTATTGCATATCATTTATATAGTGTTTATTGGCACGCTGGGCAATACAGTGAATACCGAATGGAAAGGAAGGAAGGTGTCATAATAGCTGCGCATGAATTGTTTTAAAATAAATTGGAGGAAGGTGATGTTGATGAGGGTTGCTCGTCCGCTCTGCTAGTGCTACAAGCGGGGAAATCACTCAGCATGAAGCGGTATGAATTTTTCCAAAGGGCTTCATAAAATCAGCGCAATAGATTTAGGGTCACTTGAAAGTGAATGGTTCTTCACTGGAGTTTACGATGACTTGCCCAACATTTACAATGCTATATTTGCCCCGGATTTTTTAGGATCAGAAATCCAGTTTAAACAATAGATGAACGCATGCCAACGCTGACTGCCTCCGAATACAGGTTATTGGATGAATTGTATTTCGTGACCACATACCGGGAATTAGTTGAGCAGTTGTCAATGGAAGAAAGTGAGGTTCAAACAACGCTGATGGGTCTGCTGAACAAGGGATTCATCATGCAAATGCAATACAATGATAATATGAAGGACTATCTGAAACTGGAACAGCCGGACTTTTTATCCATAGAGCGGTCTGCATTTGTTGCCTCCAGAGAGGGGTTGAAGGTGCATAACAGCCGTTCCTGATGCAAGGTGGGTGAAATACGATGATGTGTATGGTAGTATTTCGGTATCGTGGTCAATTATTACAGTGAGTGTTTATGTAAAGTGGGTTTATCAGTCAGGATGCCCTTCTTTTCAAAACAGGAACGAGGAATATTTGCCGGTCTGAGCAGTTTGTGTAAAGTAAGTTTGGATAGCAAACTGTTTTTAACCCGGATTTATCAGTGGAAAAATCCCGCTTCGCTGCGACTTAGAACTGCTAAGGGTTTGCTCAATTTGAAAAGAAAAGAAAATGTTTCACAAACCCTAAGCAGTTCTACGTCGGGGTTAAACCCGTTGCCGTTTTGAACTGCAAAACGTGGGTTTAAGAACGGAAACATTGTAGATTGCAGGTTCATACCGCGTATGAAATCATTGACGGATGATATAACCCAAAAACTGGAACACCTTGAAGAGCAGTTGCTGCTGAAAGAGCGTGAATTGAATTCACTACTGCAGATTACGCAGGCTATCAACAGCAACATCTCATCACATGGCTTGTTGCGATTGTATCAGAATATCCTGGTGAAGCAGGTCGGGATTGGAAAGGTGGCAGTCTTTATTTATCATGATGAATGGGAATGCACAAATGCTGTCGGCCTTGATTCGCAGGATGCTTTAGAAACGACGCGTCGTTACCTGCCAGCTTTCCGGCAGATCACCAAGCTGAAGAAATCAGGTCATCCGCTGGAAGCATATTTTGATGTGGTGGTACCGGTTTACCATAAGGATTTCGCGATTGCCTATACCTTTTTAGGAGATTTCAGTGATGATCTTTATCTCTCACTCGATGAAAAACTGAGTTACATTCAGACCATCTCCAACGTGATTGCTGTTGCGATTGAAAATAAGCGCTTGTTCAGGGCGCAGTTGAAGCAACGCATGCTTAAATCTGAACTGGAGCTCGCCGGCAAGATGCAGACCATGCTGATACCGGGCAAGCTGCCGGATGATGAGCGGATCTCCATTGCCGGCGTCTACCTGCCTTTTCAGCAAGTCGGCGGTGACTACTATGATTATATTGAATTAAACGCGGATGAATCGATTTTTTGCATCGGTGATATTTCCGGCAAAGGTGTGGCTGCGGCGCTGCTCATGGCTAATTTCCAGGCCAGTGTAAGATCCTATGCGGAGCAGCAGCCATCACTCAGCGCATTAATCAGGAGCCTGAATGGCAGGGTAAATGAAATTACCAATGGCGAAAAATTCATCACATTCTTTATCGCGAAATTCAACTTTGTAACACGTGAACTGCAATACGTCAATGCCGGTCATAATCCCGCCCTGTTATTTTATGATGGTGAAGTGAAAATGTTGCAGGAGGGCTGTACGATACTAGGCATGTTTGAAAAATTACCGTATGTGAATCTGCAATCGATTACGCTGAAAAATCCTTTCATCACCTTTTGTTATACCGACGGGCTGACGGATGTGTTGAATGAACAAAAGCAATCACTCGATATTGAAGAGGTTGTCCGTATCATCCGTGAAAGCAAAGGGCATTCTCCTTCCACGGTGAATAAAAAGATAGTAGATTACTTAGTGGCATTCAAAGGGTCACGCCTGATCAATGATGATGTCAGTATGCTGACTTGCCTGGTACACTAAGCCTGATTTTTCAACCGCCTGTTGCGGATGTCCTGGTTCACAATGAGAGCAATGCAGATGAAGAAGAAAGACCCTATTTTATCTGTTTCGATGAGGTCGCTCAGCATGGTATTCATGTAGATTATTACGAGGCAGAGTAACACAGCCATCACATATCTTCGTTCGGCCTTGTCAATAGTTTCATGATAGATCCGTTGACCCTGTGTCAGCAACGCGATGGTGAGTGCCAGGAAGAAGAGTAGTCCTAACACACCCTGTTCCGTCAGCAACAATATGAAATAGTTATGCACCGATGACCGCTCGGGGTTTTCACTTACATAGGTTTTAAAACTAGTTACCGTAAAAGACTTATAGAATCCATAGAAGTTACCCGGCCCATATCCTATCACCGGTTTATCCAGCCACATGCGTATGCCTGCAATCCAGCGGTACACGCGCTCGGCGCTGGAAACATCTTCACCTTCAAAAGTAGAAAGGAGGTGATCTTCCAGTTCAGGGTGATAGATGGTATGTTCAAAGTCAGGCTCGTAGTTCAGATAATGATTTTGCACACTCATATAAACCAAAATGCCAAGCATGCCGGCCAGTCCGGCCGCCAGCAACCAGCCGGTAAGCCTGCTCCTGATCACAAAATACATGCAGCACGCTCCCATCAGCGATAACCAGGCCGACCGTGTATAGGCAAAATAAATAGCGACCAATAGTAACGCAAAGGCGAAAAGCAGGAAACGGCGGGTGAACGAATTCTTCCGGTACCAGCCGATCGCCAGCACCACGAAGGGCATCATCTGCGCAAGCGTACAGGCATAGTTTACATGATTGCGGAAGAACGGTATCATCTGTTCATTCACGGTCTGGAAAGAAAAATCAAACCTCGAATGACGCGCCAGGCTATATATCGCTGTGAAGAGCAAGGGTATCAGTATGCACCAGAAGGCAATCTTAAATACCGAAACATCTTTAATAATTAATCCGGTTACAAAAACAAAGGTGATGATGTACCATGTTTTGGCAATGGAAAATTTGATCGAAACAAGCGGATCGGCCGAGTACAGGGTGGCAATCAAAATCCAGCAATAATGCAGGAGTAAAAAAAAGATGATAGGATTTTTTAGTACCTCCTTGTCCAGTATTGCCGGCCTGGCTGCCACAGCGCAGATAAAAAGTATCGTTAGTCCGGCAATCAGTGGTTCGGTGGGAAAGTCAGTGGCGAAACCGCCGGGCAATGCCACTTCGGTGGAGAGTGGAAGGAGGAACAGCAGCAGGTAGTAGATCGCCCTGAAATCATTAATGCTCAGGTATAAGAACAGCACGCCACAGGGGAGCAGCAGCAACAGGTAGTTTTCCGAATAGATTGCCGCCAATGCCGTGACAAGCATCAGACCACTGAAAACATAGAACAGCCTCAACCAGAATTTTTCAATGGGTTGACCACTGTCTGTTGTTAATCGTGCTATTTCATGGTCGGCGTTAGGAAGCATGCCTGATGCTTGATTCTTGTAACAAAACGGATTTGATAAAATCGATGATACAAAGACAGCGGTTTTCGAAGATCCCGGAAAGAGCTCTCTGCAATCAAATTGTCAGCTGGTAGTCTGCACCTTATCCATGTTTTGCTGCAGGGCGATTCTGAAACGCTTAAATCGCTCTATCAGCAGGATGGCAAGGGAGGTAAGAACAAAGCTGCCAATGAGAGTGCCGACCACAATCAGCCAACGGATAGGTTTTGATTTTCTTTCGGCCTTAAATGCTTTTTCCAATACATATACTGTGGGTACTGAACTGTTGATGGTAGCCTTGTATTGTTCGTATTCAATCATGTTATTATTCAGTTCGCGGATGGCACCTTTCTTTTGTTCCTCCAACACCTTCACCCTTTCTGTGGCCTGGTCGAAGCCGGCGCCTTTCTCTGCCCTGAGTTTGCTCACCTGGCCGGGCAGATCCTGGATGGAGCTATAGAGGTTGTATTCCTGTTTAAGTTTAAAGATCGTATCGCCAAGGGCCTGTAGCTGACCTTGTTTTTCCTTCAGCTTTACTTCATAAATAGAAAGAATTTTCTGCTTGTTATCATTCAAGAGCGCCTGGTTGGTTTCATCAATTTTGGCAACAATGGCATTGGCCATATCGGCAGCCACCTGCGGATCTCTGTCATATACGGTAACTTCAATGGCGCCACGGTCATTTTTTTCAAAGGAATAGTTGCTATGCAACTCTTTCAAAACTGCTTCCACTGGGTATTTCGACTTTGTTGAATCTATCTTGTAATGTTGGAAAAGGTTGAATTTGCGGACAATGTACATCTTCAATGGCACGGATCCTGCAATGGAAAGTATGCGGTCAACATCAGCGCTCGTGCCGAAGTATCCCTGCGCATTATCGCCGAAGAGGTTGGAGCTTTGAGTAAGATTGGGGTTGAGCGGATATATAAGAGAAACAGATTCATAATAAGGCGGCATGATATGAGGATCTGTGATCACAATACTGCCTAAAACGCCGATACCCATCACAATTAACAACGGCTTTCGCCACTTGATGATGAGTTTCAGGAATTCAATGAGATTTAAGGAGTTATTCATCCAGGTGTTTTAAAAAAATTTCCGGCAAACCTACACGAATTCAGCCCAATTCCAAAAAACTGGCTCCAATAGTTTTCAATGCTAACCATCATTAACCGGCTTCTGTTTTGAACGGGTTATCACGGTTTTACTATCCTGCTATAAGGATTATGGTATCAGTCACTGACCGGTTTGAGCAAGGGTACTATTTTTTTTATTTCGATAAGTCCTAACAGAGTGGCGATACCGAGAGATAGAAAGGAAAGAATTATCATCACTGCCATCCAGTGCAGGTTCCACAGGGTTGTTGTCATAAACAAAGCAAAGGTGCCGGATACGAACAGGAATAACCGCAGTAGCAATGAAAGGTTGGTTCTGAAGTGAAATACCCTGGCGGAAAGCAGGAAATTCAAGATCCCGATAGAAAGATTGGTGATGCAGGCAGCCATGGCAGCGCCCAGGGCCTGTTTCATGGGAATAAGGGCAAGGTTCAGGCAGAAATTGAGCACAACAGCTGCCAGCGATATCAGGATCAGTTCCCTGAGGTTGCCATTGGCAGTGAGCAGTGTACCAAAAATATATACCGTGGCTGTTCCGGGAAAGCTGTAGATCAGAATGGAAAGAATAGTTGATGAATAGCTGGTGGCATCATGATAAAGCAGGTGCATGACCGGTATTGAAAAAAACGACAGCGCCATACTGCAGATGAAGGCGAAAATGAAGATGACCGTGAAACTTGCGCGGGCAAGTGCTTCTATGTTCTGCATTTTCCCGAGCATCCTTGAAAAGATGGGCAATAACAACACTGAAAACAGGTAGCCGAATTGATTTAAGGCATCGAGCAGCCGGTAAGCCGAGGCATAGATACCGGCTTCATGAGCACCGTTTTCCGGCAATAGCCTTTCAATCATGACACCATCAATGCGTGAATAAATCGCCATCATCAGGATCAGCAGTGCAAAGGGCAGCGATCTTTTAAACAGGCCTGAAGCGAAGTGCAGTGAAAAGTGAAAACGGAACTTTCCGCTTACCTGAATGATATAACCCAAAGCAAACAGCAGGGTTACCAGGTAAGCTATTGTCTGTGAATAGATGAAGTATTCGATACTGAACTGCGAACGCAGCGATGGCACAATCAGTAAAGCGCCGCAAAAGAGTATCATCAGCGCCTTGTCCAGCACGGAAATCATGCTGTCAACTTTGAAATGATGCAATGCCGAAATATTGGAGCGTGAATACACGATGAGCGAAGCGAGCGCCTGGTTGATGCCGATTACAGCCAGCAGGTAAAGCTCATAAGAGGTGAATTGAAGCACCCATCCGGCAAAAAGCGTGATGAGCATATAGACCGCCGAGAGGATAATCTTTACGCTGAATATATTGGAAAGATAGGAAACAAGCTCCCCTTCATTGCGGGCAAGATGCCTGTTGTTATAATTGCTGATGCCGGCATCCAGTAGTATCTGCGTCAGCATGGAAAGGTTAAACAACACGAAATACAAACCGTAAGCCGATGAACCGACTACATTCTGAACGGTTCGGTCGATCCCAAGAATCCACAATGGTTTAATGAGGACATTCAGTGCAACAATAAATACAAGGTTTCTGAAAAATAGTTTCTGCATGCAGCAACTGAGATCTTTGTTTCAGGCGGGTATGGCTGGTAACGGTAACCGGCGGCGCGCACAAAGGTAAAACGTCTTATTTGTCAATTGTGAAAATCTTATCATTATGAAATTTCATTTACAGGGCATCCCTGCCCACGGGATCTGAAGAGCGCTGTTCCTGTTGGGAATTGTTTTACGCAGCACTCGCACAGCAACGTACTCCGTACGCTATCTGAATAACCGAAAATGCCTTCATGCCATGCAACCTAATACTCCATTAGTTCTATCTTTCGGTCGTGAAGATTGCTGTTAACACCAGGTTCCTGCTAAAAAATAAGTTGGAAGGCATCGGATGGTTCACGTATGAATCGCTGAAGCGGATCACGCGGCAGCATCCTGAGCATGAATTTGTTTTTCTTTTCGATCGTCCCTACGCGGAAGAATTTATTTTCTCGGATAATGTTACCGGAAGAGTTCTTTTTCCTCCTGCACGCCATCCTTTATTGTGGTATTGGTGGTTTGAATACTCAGTGACGGCGGCGTTGAAACAGATTAAGCCGGATATTTTTCTTTCTACCGATGGCTATCTGTCACTTGCCTGCGAGGTGCCACAGGTGATCGTGATGCATGATCTTGCTTTCGAACATTTTCCGGATCACGTCAATGCACTCACCGCACGCTATTACCGGCACTTCACTCCAAAGTTTGCGAAGAAAGCAAAACGCATCGCCACGGTTTCCGAATATTCAAAACAGGATATTGTGAAGCTGTATGACATAGCGCCGGTAAAAATTGATGTTGTGTATAACGGGTCGAATGAGTTATTTGTACCCTTACGGGAAGAGGAAAAGGTGAAGATCAGGCAGCAGTTTACGGGAGGCCATCCCTATTTTATTTATGCCGGCGCTTTGCAGCCAAGAAAAAATATCATCAATCTCTTCCTGGCATTCGACAGCTTCAAAAAAAACAATTCCTGTAACGCTAAGCTGGTGATGGCCGGCAGAAACTGGTCGTATCATGAAGCGATGAAGGTGCATGAAGCAATGCAGTACCGTGAGGAGGTAATTTTTCAGGGTCACTTAACCCGTACAGACCTGTCAAGGTTGCTGGGTGCCGCGGAAGCACTCGTATATATTTCACTTTTTGAAGGCTTCGGTATTCCGATCGTGGAAGCGATGCATTGCGATGTGCCCGTCATCACGAGTAATATTTCATCCATGCCGGAAGTGGCGGGGGAAGCAGGGTTGCTGGTGGATCCCTACTCTGTGGCGGACATTGCGGAAAAGATGCAATTAATGTTCGGCAATGAATCATTGAAGTCGCGCCTCATTGAAATGGGGCGACTGCAACGTCAGCAATTTACCTGGCAGCGAACAGCTGATGAGCTGTGGGAGTGTGTACTCAAAGCGGTAGAAGAAAGCAAGGCATAACCTTATGGCAACATGTTCCGGCAGGAACCTCCGCCAACAGCCTGCATGTTTCCTGAATGCTATTGAACCATGATCTTTCCACTGATCTTCCCGCCTTTAGTTTGCAGCACCACATCATAGCTGCCTGTTGCGAGCGCTGAAACATCTAACGTGATTTGTTGCCTGCCTTTTATCAATACGGGAGAAGTGTATGATTGGACCAATTTACCGGTTGCATCAAAAATCAAAGCGGTGACCACTGATGTTTGCGCCTGGTGAAAGCTCACGGTGGCACTTGAACCGGACGGGTTAGGGTAAATATCCAGAATCGGCGATTTTTCAACTGCCTCGTGAATACCGGTAATTTCATTTTGTGTTACCAGGATATCGTCTACACTTAACAGGTTGTCATCTTTTGTTCCATGCACAATGGCGATATAAATCTGCATGCCTGCGTAAGCGGCGAGGCTCACCGTTTGTGGTTGCAGCACACCGATAAACCGGGCAGAATCATTGTGATATTCTATATACGATCCGTCTTCGCCATGCACCCACCCGGAAGTGAAGTTGTAGTGGCTGTAGCCGCTGTCAACATCCAGCGGGCCTACCGAAATGTATTCAGCCGCTTTAAAAAGCGTGTCCGTAAAACATTCTTCCACATTACATTCGGTGGATACAACCACATAGTATCCGTCGAGGTAACGGGGTGTCTGGTAAGGTGCGGATTTCCAACTCAGGGTCGCGCTGGCATCTTCAATGCTTAAAGGCGGCAGTATCAGGTAATTGGCTACAAGGCTGGCCGGTGATGTCCAGGAGTTGCTGGCAAAGACAAGCGTGCTGGTATCAACATCAGCGAAGCCAAAGGTCCAGAACCATTCACCCGGACGGGAAGAGCCGCTGGCATCATTAAACCCGTCCTGATCATAATTAATCCACGTTGCATCATCACCATTCGGAAAGTTCGGCTCAATATAGGTGTCCGGATCATTTTCGAAATTTTCAAACAGGAGGGTATCCACGGTTTGAGAAAAAGTGACCTGCCAGAAGCAGAGCAGGAAGGTGAAGGCTAAGGTGTAGTATTTTTTCATGGAATGAATTTTTGATGATATAAACATCTGCAATCAAATCATTATTTGCAAATGTCAGACATGTTCTAGAGCCGGATTTTTCAAAATAATAATCCGGGATTATGCTGCAACACCATCATTCTCTTGCGAAGAAGCATTGTCACCGGTGGATGGTGGCAATAATGCAGCATCATCCAATAGCCTGATTAATATCTTCCATCAGGTCATCAATGTCTTCAACGCCAACGCTGATCCGAATCAAAGAATCAAGCAAGCCATTCTTTTCTCTTTCCTCTTTGGGAATGGAAGCATGCGTCATAGAGGCAGGATGTCCAATCAGTGATTCTACGCCGCCCAGCGACTCTGCCAGGGAGAACAGCTTCGTGCCGGACAATACACGGATGGCATCCTCCATGCGGTTTCCTTTCAGTGTGAAAGAGATCATGCCGCCAAATCCACGCATCTGTTTTTTTGCGATCTCATGATTAGGGTGACTTTGTAAGCCGGGATAAAGCACTGTCGCCACTTTGGCATGGCCGGATAAAAAAGCAGCCATTTTAATTGCATTCTCACAGTGCCTTTCCATGCGGAGATGTAAGGTCTTGACGCCGCGCAATACCAAAAAGCAATCCTGCGGTCCGGGTACGCCGCCACAGGCGTTCTGTAAAAAATGCAGCCGTTCCTGTAATTCCTCCTGGTTGGTAATGATCGCACCCATCACCACATCACTGTGGCCGGAGATATATTTTGTTACGGAATGCAGCACAAGATCAGCGCCGAGGTCGAGCGGATTTTGAAGGTATGGCGATGCGAAAGTATTATCAACGCAAACCAATGCGCCGGCATTTTTTGCTGCGGCCACAGCAGCTGCAATATCAATGATGTTCATCATTGGATTGGTGGGTGTTTCCAGCCAAAGCAATTTTGTTTTAGCCGTTATATGTTTTTCAATCGTCCCTGCTTGGTGCATAGGGATGAAGTTGAATTGCACGCCGTATCGTTCAAACACCTTGGTGAAAATGCGGTAGGTGCCACCGTACAGATCATTCGTGGACAGTACTTCATCGCCAGGATTCAGCAGTTTGATCACCGCGTCTGTTGCGGCCATGCCACTGGCGAAGCATAAGCCGAATCTGCCGTTTTCCAGTGCCGCAAGATTCTCCTGTAATACATTCCTGGTGGGATTTTGTGTACGGGCATACTCATAGCCTTTGTGATTGCCCGGCGCTTCCTGTACATAGGTGGATGTTTGAAAAATCGGAGTCATGATGGCTCCTGTTGAAGGATCCGGTTCGATGCCGGCATGCAAAACCTTGGTGGCGAACTTCATGGTAAGAAATTTTTTTAGGTGTGCAAGGTAAAGGATTTTTGTCCTGGATTTTTTAACAGGGAATTGCGTTTGCGATGCTCCTTCGCCGTGCCAGGCAGGGTTAAACCCACATTTTGCAGCTCAAAACGGCAACGGGTTTAACCCCGACGTAGAACTGCTTAGGGTTTGTGAAACAATTTCTTTTCTTTACAAATTGAGCAAACCCTTAGCAGCTCTAAGTCGCAGCGAAGCGGGATTTTTCCACTGAAAAATCCGGGTTAAAACACATTGCGCATCTTTTGCAGGTTACCAGTGGATGGGAAAAATTGAAACCCGCAAAAACACATCACTGGCGGATAAACTGATAATACTTGCTTTTCATATAAAGAACAATATCGTATTCCAACGCTGTTTTAAGCATGTATTCTGGAATGTCACAAAAGTCGAGGAACGGGCTGATCTCTTCCGGCTTGAGTGGTATGACATCATTGTCAATATATTTCTGCAGTATTTCCCGTTGCAACTCCCGCTGATGCACCTTGTTCATGAGTTCGGCATAGCCGCGTTTGTCCTTTTCACGGTGGCTGAATTGCTGATAGATGGCCGTTATCGGACTTTGTAAAACCTGGTAACCATGCAGCTGATAGTCCTTCTTATCGTAACCAAGTCGCAAGGCATCCCTGTGTATCTGCTCAAACTCCCGTTCCGGCTGCACCTCAATGGCGGGCAATTCAATCTGAATTTTGTGGAGAAAAACCGTAATGAGATATCGTTCTTTGAAAATGGAATCCCTGAAGCAGATAATTTTGGAAGAGTAGCCGGTCGCCACCAGAAACAGGGAATCTCTCGGCGATGCCACCATCTGGAAATAGCCGGCATTGTCGCTGAATGCCCTCTGCTGGGTTCGCATATTGATAAGTTGCAGATTGATGATAGGCCTTTTGTTCATCGAATCAATTCCCCAACCGGAAATCCGGATCGTGACTTCCTGGGCCAATGCATTTTTCACACAACTGCCTAGTAACAGCAGTAAAATACCGGCAAGTAGAAATTTCTGGCTCAATGATACCGTTGATTAACTGGATGCCGAATTAACGGAAAAATTTGGAAGGTATTTTTTTATGGAGAACAGGTCACCCTTCATGAACGATGAATATGTAACGTTACATTTTTCGGCTATAGTCAGGCAGGAGGTTAGCCTTTTTGCTGTTGCGCAATGAATTGAACCCACATTTTGCAGTTCAAAGCGGCAACGGGTTTAACCCCGACGTAGAGCTGCTTAGGGTTTGTGAAACATTTTCTTTTCTTGACAAATTGAGCAAACCCTTAGCAGCTCTAAGTCGCAGCGAAGCGGGATTTTTCCAGATGAATAATAAGCACAAGCTGGCATACCCAAGGTGAGAATACATTTGCAGGAGAGTGTGGTTTATGGCGAATAATTGACGGCTCATTGCTTATCGACTTCAATCACCATCGCTACCGCTCCGTCTGACACATTATTCAGTGTGAAGCTGATTGTTTCGCCCGCATTGAAACTCACGGATGGAATCAACATCTTACCCAGCGCTTTGCGCACTTTCTCCTCATAAGTACCGGATTGCTGACTGATCGCCGTATTCAGTTCTTTATAATCGATGGGCTTCTTCGTCACTACAATGGCCATATAATCTTTATTACCCACCGCATCAGCCTGCAGCGAATAATCTTTCGGAAACAAACGTGTGCCGGTGATACCGCAATATGGTGAATGTTTGGGAGTGTAAGGAAACAGCACATAACTGGTCTGATCTGTTTCCTGCCCGAACAGGTAGGTATAACAGTCGAGCGTATTGGTTACCTGTATCTTGAATTTTGTGCCCTTCTTAACAGGCTGTGTGGTATTAAAAACAATACTGCCTTTGTTTCGCAGTGGAATATTTTTCTGCGTGGCATTGTCCACCAGGCCAAATTCCACCGACAGGTTATTGGTGAGTGGTTTATCGGCCTGGCCCATCGGATAAACTCCATATGCTTCCTTCGTGAAATAGGCGAAGTCTTTATAGCGTATCCAGGCTAATCCATTTTGACCCCAGTCGCTTCCCCAGCTATTCATCAGCTGAAAGGCGCCTTCTTTTCCATATTTGTAATCATCATAACCCACTACACACATGCAATGCCCACCGAAGTTCATCATGTTATAATCATTAGCGGAAGGCACCCACACTTCCTGTCCCATCATGGGTTGCATAAAGCTGCCGCCCACCATCATTCCCACTACCACCGGCGCGCCCTGCGCCAGGTTTTGTTTGATGGCCAGCAAATCCACCTCCTGGTTGTCGCCGCTTTTGGTAAGCCTGTTGTAGCCTGTCATCTTAAACTGTGAGGCGGCTTGTTTCTGCGCTGCCGTAGGCCTGGTGGAACAACTTTGTTCGTTGTAGGGAAATTGTGACAACGGCAGCAGGCCCTGTCCCTGCATCACGTCCATTGCTTTTTCAATATAGGAGCCCTGGCACCCTTCCAGCGAAATCTGGTTGTACAGATAGGCTGGGCTGAAGGCAATCCTGTCCGGCGACTGACCGGTGCGCTGCGCTTCGAGGATGGTACGGGCTGCATAGGCATTGCCCCAGCCAACACAGGAACCCTGTTCGCCCTGGTTCAATCGTTTCGGACAATATCTTTCCAGTGAAATCCGCTCCGGCAGCGGGTTCTTCACATTGTCGGCCAGCGGTTCAAACACTTCTGTTGCATCATAGAGGGCAGGATCAAATTCAGCTCCGGTAGAAAGCAATTGCGAAGAAGAAGGGGTCGAGAAATTTCCGCCTAAAAAATAATAGAGTGCACCACCGATGATAAGCAGCACAATACCGGTCTTGGGATTTTTGCGGAACAACATCAGCAGCATCGGAAGGAGGGACAATATTGAAAATCCGCCGCTGTTGCCGCCTGGACGCCGTCCGCCTCCCGGGTAATTATCAGGCCGTTGCTGATTGTCGTCTTCAACCATTCTTATTGGCATAGAGAAAAAATTTGATGGTTAGTCATTCAATGCAAGGAATGAAAATGATGCAACAATGTAGATAAAGCATTGCGATGAAAAAAATACGATGAATAGCAAAAAGGGTGTTTATGTGAATTTTCTGAAAGCAAATCTTTTGCGGTGTTGCAGGTATTGCAGATTATTTTCATGAGCATACGCTTCCCGTTCGAAAATAATGTTGCGATAGGCAGCAGCGTGACCGGAATATCTCCACCTGTTGATGAGGTAGTTGAGCAGGTACAAGATATAGAACGGTATAACCAGCAGCTCCACCTGCTGACGGTGGTGAATCAGTTCATGATTCAGTATTACAGCATCTGCTGACAGTTGATGGTTACGGAAAAGCAGGAATGGAAACAAGGCCATTCCCCGCACATGTAATCTTTTAACAATAATGATGAATGGATATTTCAAATAAACGGTTTACAACTCCATCTTAAAAACAATTAGTCCGCTCATGAGTTTCGGTTCAAACCAGGTGGACTTGGGTGGCATCACTTCATTCATGTCTGAAATGGCAAAAAGTTGTTCCATGGTAACAGGATAGAGTGAGAACGCTACGGCTGCCTTACCCTTCAGCACCGCTTTTTCCAGTGCGGCGAGTCCTCTAATGCCGGGAATAAAATCAATTCGCCGGTCAATGCGCGGATCTTTGATTCCCAAAACAGGGTCGAGCAGGTTGTTTTGCAGGATGGATACGTCGAGTGACTCCACTGCATCATTCGTATAAGTTCCTTCGCGTGCTTTGAGTTTATACCATTTATAATTCAGGTACATGCCAAAGCGGTGTGGTTGGGACGGATCATAAGGTGACCGGCTCGCCAGTTTAACATCAAATTTCTCACTCACTAATTTCAGGAATTCCTTTTCCGTATGACCATTCAGGTTTTTCACCAGCCGGTTGTAGTCATAGATGCGAAGCTGGTTAGCAGGAAACAGGCAGGTGAGGAGGTAATTGAAATCATTAGACTTCAGCTTATTCAGCTTGGCTGCCATCTGTTTGGCATAGATGGCTGCCGCCGCCGCACGATGGTGCCCATCAGCGATGTAGGAGCAATGGACATGCTGATTAAAAAGATCAGTCAGTTCATCAATAGTTTTTTCGTTCTTGACCACCCACACTTCCTGCCGCACGTCAAACTCATTCACAAAATCATATTCCGGCCGGTGCTCATTGGTGATCAAAGCAATCAGCATGTCAATTTGCTCCACCGGTGTGTAGGCGAGAAAGACAGGGTTTGAATTCAGCAGCGTACTGGTGATGTGCAGCACATTTTCATTCTCCTTGTCGGCTCGTGTATGTTCATGCTTTTTTATTCTGCCCTCCTCATAATCCCTGATATGAAGGCAGCTGATGAGCCCCGTTTGTGTATGGCCTTCCAGCGAAAGCCGGTAAACATACAGGCAAGGTTCTTCATCGCGCAGTATAGTGCCTTCCTCCACCATCTTTTGAAAATACAGACGGGCAAAATCAAAGAGCTGCTGTTCGGTCTTCGGCGTGTCATCAGGAAAATTGATGCGCGGTTTCACCACATGAGCAAAGGAGTAAGGATTTTTACGTGCTTCCTCTTTCCGCTGCTGATCACTCAGCAGGTTGTTGGGGTTCAATGCCACTTTTGCTGCCAGTGCAGGCAAAGGCCTGAAGCCTTTAAAAGCTTTAATGATCACGATTTGCCGCTTTGTGAAAAGTTTATAATAATGTCCACTACTTCTTTGCCAATGCGATCCTGCGCTTCCCTGGTGGAGGCGCCAATATGTGGTGTAAGCGAAACAAGCGGATGTTGCAGCAATGCCTGGTTATGGGTGGGCTCTTGTTCAAAAACATCTATGCCTGCAAAGGCAACCTTTCCGGCATTCAGTGCTTGGAGCAGTTCAGCTTCATTAATCACTCCGCCTCTTGCACAGTTGATAATGCCCACTCCGTTTTTCATGATGGCAAACTCATCCTTCGAAAGCACCTGCGCAGAACCTGCGCTGTGGATGGTTATAAAATCACTGTTCCGCAAGACTTCTTCTTTGCTGGAAGGTTTTACCGGTATGGAAACACGGATGCCACTCATCAGCTGGATGTCAAGCTGCCAGTCGCGCGGAAAGAGATCATAGGCAAGTACATTCATACCACAGCCAACAGCAATTTTTGCGGTAGCCTGCCCGATGTTGCCGAACCCTATGAAGCCCAGCGTTTTTCCTTTCAGCTCACTGCCTTTTGAAAACTTCTCTTTCAGCTCTTTGAATTTGAGCAAGCCGTTTTCAGGCATTTCGCGGCTTGACTGCGGAAGGAAACGCACCAGTGCAAAGAGGTGCGCAAAAACCAGTTCAGCCACTGACTGCGAGGAGGCAAGCGGCGTATTGCGCACCTGGATGCCTTTCGATTGTGCATATTCCACATCAATATTATCGAGCCCTACGCCACCGCGAATGATCAGCTTGGTACGGCTGATTTCATCAATCAATGGTTTACGCACCTTGGTGGCGCTGCGCACGGTGAGCACATCAAATTCATTGATGCGGCTCGCCAGTCCGTCCTGTGGAATTTTAGCGGTATGCACTTCAAAGCCAGCTTTTTCCAATGCCGCTTTGGCGGATGCTTCCATGCCGTCATTGGCAAGAATCTTAATCATGCTTACAGTTTTTCTTCGGACACGAAATTAGTACAAGGTTTATTTTTTTGATGGAAAACATAACAACGCCATGTGAACAAAAAGTTACGGCAGGTGAATGTCTCTGAATCCCTTCATCATTTTATGCAGCTCTTTCTCTTTTTGAATAGCGATGTATTTTCCTTCGGAAAGCAGGATGCCTTCTTTTTTAAACTGCGAAAACGTACGGATCACTTCTTCAATGGATGCGCCGATGATATCGGCATAATCCTGCCGGGAAAGTTTTACGGCTAATACTTTTTTACCGTTATGAAGCCGGGTACCGTAAATTTCACGAACGGTGAGTATCGCATCGGCTAATTTTTGTCTGACGGTCATCTGCGACAGTGAACGCAGCTTGTATTCGGCGCGCCGGAGTTCAGCCGCATAGAACATCACCAGGTTGATGGCAAAGGCCGGGCTTTTTTCAAGTGCGGCCAGAAAATCATTCGTCCTGATAAAGCAGATGATGGAATCCTCCAGCGTAGCGGCGCTGATCGGATAATGTAAGGACAAGCCCAATCCCAAACCGCGATGTCCCAGTATATTTCCGCTGTTGGCCAGCCGCACAATCTGTGAGCGATTATCGGGGCCGGTATTGTAAACTTTTACTTTGCCGCTGAAAATAAAATAGATGCCTGTTACCGGATCACCTTCCTTAAAAATAAGGGCGCCTGCTTTATAATGCTGCACGGTTTTATGGACGGACAGTTGATCTTTCCATTCCTTGCCTACAAAACGATTGATAAAACACGCTGTGCTGTTACAACTACTGCAAGTTGGATGTTGCCGCATTGGCTGAAAGCATTTGAATGGATGATCCTGAGCGGCCTGTTATTTCTTGAGGTGTGTTGACTCAAACTCCTGCATTACGCTGATGAGTTTTGCGACACCTTCATCCGGCATGGCATTATAGATGGAAGCCCTGAACCCGCCAACGGAACGGTGGCCTTTGATACCGATACATCCATTGTCTTTGGCAAATTGGCCAAATGCCTCTTCCAGCGATTTGTCAGGCATGATCCAGGTTACATTCATCAGAGAGCGGTCTTCAGTGGCTACATTTCCTTCAAACAAGGCATTACGGTCTATTTCAGCATACAACAACGCGGCTTTTGCACGGTTGCGCTTTTCCAGCGCTGCAATGCCACCCTGTCCCTTCAACCAGCGAAGGGTAAGCATACATACATAAATCGCGAAAGTGGATGGTGTGTTATGAAGTGAATTGTCTTTGATATGCGAACGGTAGTCGAGCATCGTAGGAATGGAACGATTCACTTTTCCCAACAGGCTTTCTTTCATTATTACCAGTGTTACGCCGGAAGTGCCGAGGTTTTTCTGCGCACCCGCGTAAATCATGTCAAACTTTTTCCAGTCAAGCACCCTTGAAAAAATATCGGAGCTCATGTCGGCGATCAACGGTACAGGAGAAGCGGGTATTTCTTTCAGCTGACTACCATGAATCGTCTCATTGGTGGTGATATGAAAATACTTTGAGCCCGAAGGGACTGTATATTGTTTCGGGACATAAGAATAATTTTTATCTGCCGAAGAAGCTATCACCTCCACCTTGCCAAAGAGCTTAGCTTCTTTGATGGCTTTCTTCGACCAGGAACCAATCTCGATGTAGGCCGCCGTGTCATTGGCATCGAGCATGTTGAATGGGATCGTACAAAACTGCATGGTAGCACCGCCTTGTAAAAAAAGTATTTTATACTCATCGCCCAGCCCGGTGAGTTCCCGCACCAAATGCTGTGCTTCATCCACTACAGCGGTAAATTCTTTGCTGCGGTGGGAGATTTCAATCAGCGATAATCCGAAGTCGTCGAGTTCCAGCACCGCTTTGGAGGCCTGCTCGAAAACGGTGGGTGGAAGAATGGCCGGACCCGAATAAAAATTATATTTTTTCATGATGCTTTATTTTTCTGCAAGGCGCAAAGCTAAAGAATTTTCGATCTAACCGGATTGATAATTCAGGTTGGGTGTCAGACAAACTGGTGGATTTCGCTATCAAACATATTTTGACTCTGCTCAACATTGCAACAGTGATACCCTGAACGGAGTCGAAGGGTGTTCTCTAATCAAAATAAAATTTGTCGTACACCCTTCACGTCAGCATGAAGCGATGCTTCTGATGTGTTTTGTGCCGTTTTTTTGTGAAGTATGGATTATGGCTGAAGCTCTCCCGTTTAGACTCATGGCTGATTTGATCTGTAAGAGATAGGTTGCATCTGGTACAAAGCTTACGCTCAGGATCTTTTTTTGGAACGAAGTCGAGAAAGAAAGGCTGAGATGCATGGACCGTTGGAAAGTTCACTTACCTTATTGGTTTAGCTGACCTTCTCGATTTCATCTTCCTTTCCGACTTTGCTCACAGTGACTTTGATTTGATGGGGATGCGTGCGCTGTTGTTTTTATGCAATTTTCCCTTCGGAAACAACCGTCGGATATTAGTGCAATCAAATCATCTGCATGGATTTCAGGAAGATACCAGTTGCTGCAAGGTGTGCTGTATCAAACGGTCAACAGCTTTATGCGAATCGCTGCTGAATTTTTGATTTATACGGTTGGCAACAATTGCGCTCAGCGAAAGTGAAGCATGTCCCAGCAAGCGCGACATGCCGTAAATGCCGGCTGTTTCCATTTCAAAGTTGGTGATGCGGTGGCCTTCAAAGGTGAAGGAAGAGAGTTGTTCCAACAACTTAGGGAAAGCCGGTTCGGCTCTCACTTGCCTCCCTTGCGGTCCATAAAACCCTGGGCAGGTAACAGTAATACCTTTTTGATTGATGCTGTCGAACAAAGCAAGCAATGAGGGTGAACCACCGCCGATATAGGGAATGAAAGCAATATGATTTTCCTGCACATGCTCCAGGAAAGCCAGCAGTAATTCCTTTTCAAAGGGCGGATGCTGCAGCTGATAAAAGTTAAGCAGGTTATCCATGCCAATGGCATACGCTGAAGCAACGAAGCTGTCCAGTTCAATATCCGCATGCAAAGCTCCGGAAGTTCCAACACGAATGATCTGCAGGGAGGTGAGCGCATCCTTCACACTGCGCGATTTCAAATCCACATTCACCAGCGCATCCAGTTCTGTCAGCACGATGTCAATATTATCTGTGCCAATGCCTGTAGAAATAACCGTTAATCGTTTATTACCGATAGAGCCGGTATGGGTAACAAACTCCCGGTGTTGCCGGCTTACTTCCAATCGGTCAAAGTATTTGGAAACTTCTTTCACCCTGTCAGGATCACCAACAGTTATGATGGTTGTTGCCAGTTCTTCGGGCAACAGATCGAGGTGATAGACAGCGCCACGGGTGGTAAGGATTAATTCTGATTCCGGAATCATTAGCATCTTAACATGCAGTTATTACCTTTGCAAAGCTAACTGTAATTCATCCAAATAATTTATGGAGCAAAAAAACAATTCACCGGTTGCGATTAAGAAAATACTGGTTCCCACTGATTTTTCTTCCACTTCTATCAACGCACTGGATTATGCAGCTTTGGTGGCAGCCAAAGCCGGTTCCGAAATTCTGTTGCTGCATGTTTTCGAGTCTTATTCACATAACACGATGCTGAATACCACGGTTGATTTTAACCAGATTATGGAAAAGGGAATTCATGAGAAGCTGCAGGAGCTGAAAACGATGAATCAGCAGCTTACCGGCATTGAAGTGCAGACGAAGGTAGTGTCCGGAAAAATCCATACGGAGATTGAACGTATCGCTATGGAAGAGGATGTCGACCTGATCGTGATGGGAACACATGGCGCATCCGGCGTCAGCAACAGCGGGAAGATGATGTTGGGATCCAACACTTACAGAATCGTACAAAATGCACCTTGCCCGATAGTAACCCTAAGAAATGAACCTTCGAAAGAGGGTTTCAAAAGCATTGTACTGCCAATCGACAGTTCAGAACAGTCAACAATAAAAGTTGATATAGCCATTGCCTGGGCTAAATTATTTGGCAGCACCATTCACCTGCTCGCTGTCACCGCATTTTTTGAAGAGTTTGTGGTGGATGCGAAATCAGTGGACAGAAAAGTACACCAGGTGGAAGAATTGCTGGTGAAGGAAGGAATTGCCTATACCGCTCATATCATACGCAATCAATCACCCTCACTTTCCATTTTGCACCATGCTGAAAAGATGAATGCCGATTTGATCATGGTGGTAACAGGCTCCGAATCTCAATTGGGCGAGATGTTATTTGGATCGAGTGCCCGAACAGTGGTGGCCGAATCAGCTGTTCCGGTGTTGAGTATTCATATCCGCAAAAATTGATGATTGCCGGAATGTCAATGCTTCACCGGACGGCATAATCTTCATTTTTACTTTTCATCTGTTTTTTTGCAAGGATCATTCACATGAGTTCAAGCGGCAAAGTCATTATTTCTGTTAAAGACCTGGTCAAGGATTACGGATCTTTTCGTGCTGTTGACGGAATAAGTTTCGATGTGCTGGAAGGAGAGATCTTCGGATTGCTCGGCCCGAATGGCGCCGGTAAAACAACCACCCTTGAAATTATTGAAACCTTGCGGCCTAAAACGTCCGGTACGGTTACGGTGGATGGTTTGTCGATTGATAAAAATCAAAATGAAATTAAACAGATCATTGGTGTACAGTTGCAGGCAGCCGGTTATTATCCAAGCCTCAACCTGCTTGAATTGCTGGAACTTTTTTCCGGGCTATACAACGTAAACGCCGATGCGCATGAGATGCTTTCACTGGTTGGGCTTGAAGACAAAGCAAAGAGCAGATACAAAGAACTGAGTGGCGGACAGAAGCAGCGTTTTTCCATTTCTACAACACTGATCAATCAGCCGAAGATCATTTTTCTTGACGAGCCGACTACGGGATTGGATCCGCAGGCGCGCCGTAATCTATGGGAACTGATTCGTGAAGTGCGCGCGAAGGGAACAACCATCGTTATCACCACGCATTACATGGATGAAGCAGAGCAGTTATGTGAAAGGGTAGCTTTGGTGGACGGCGGACACATCAAAGCATTGAATACGCCGGACCACCTCATAGATGAATTGATTGCAGCCGGATTTGAGAGGAAGAAGGAAGTGAAAAAAGCAAACCTGGAAGATGTCTTTTTAAAACTGACAGGAAAGGAATGGAGAGATGAGTGAGGGAAGATAGTTTTGCGACAATAGAAGGCCGTTACGATGGAACAATTTGTCTTTGTATTACGGGAAAAATGATCAGGTAACGATGAAAGTGAAACTGATGGCCCCTTATTGCGGCAAGCATCCGGAATTACAAACAGAAAAGTTGAAACACATTAAATTCAGCTGATGCCAACACCACGCTATAGTCAGACCCGCGCCATGCTGGCCATCGCAAAAGCCAGCCTGAGAAGCATCTTTCGCAGCCCTTCCGCTGTAATATTTTCCTTCGCGTTTCCGCTCATCTTTATCCTTGTATTCGGTTTTGTAGGTAACAATGGGTTTAAACTGGAAGTGGGTATTGAGCAGTCATGTGACACCACCCATGAACTTTACCGCGCCATTAAGAAGAATCCGCAATTCAAATTAATAGAAGATGAATCTGACCAGGAATTGATTATTGATCTCAACAAGGGACGGATTGATGGCATGATCAATATTCAACGCGGAAGTTCCGGTGCCAGCGCACCGGTAATCATTCATGTAAAAACATCGGCTTCATCGCGTAATGCCGCTTTGCTGATCAATATGCTGCAATCAATGGTTGACAGGGGAACACTGATGATGATGGAACCGCGAACAATGATGGCAGAAATCAGGGAAGAACGGCAACCCGGCCGTCCTTACAAATCCATTGATTTTATTTTGCCGGGTATGCTGGGCTTTTCGCTGCTGAGTACCGGGGTATTCGGAACGGCCTTCACATTTCTCGGTCTTCGCCAGACGCTGGTGATCAAGCGTTTCTTTGCCACGCCGGTCAAGCGGCCTTATATCATCATCGGTGAAGGCCTGAGCAGGGTTTTGTTTGCTTTGCTCACTTCCTCCGTCATTCTCATCCTTGGTTATTTCGCATTTGGGTTTACACTTGTTCATGGCCTCATCACCTTCATCAACCTGTTATTATTGTCCTTCATCGGTCTGTTTATTTTTATGGGATTTGGCTTTGTTGTTTCAGGCCTGGCTAAAAATGAAGCGGCGGTTCCACCTATCGCCAACATCATCACCTTACCGCAATTTTTACTGGCCGGTACTTATTTATCCACAGATGCTTTTCCTTCCTGGTTGAAGCCCGTTCCCAAAATTCTTCCGCTCACTTATCTGAACGATGCGATGAGAAAAGTATCTTTTGAAGGGGCAGGCATTTTGGATGTGTGGAGAGACCTGCTTGCTTTGGGAATATGCGGTATTATCGTTTATATCGTGGCCGTGAAGGTGTTCAGGTGGGAATAACAATTTTCCGCCTTCATGTATAGAAAAATCCTGGTTAATCTATTCCTGTGGCCAATCCGCTCCTTCATTAATCCATTTAGCAATTGTTTTTACATCTTCGGGCGGAAGAAGGTGTGCATCGGCAGATTTCATATCCGGCCGTTTACCGGAAATAATTTCAATCAATTTGCTTTGACTGCTTTTGCCGGGAATAATGAAAGCTTCATGGCCGTTTTTTCCAAAATAATCATCGCGGTTATCCGCTCGAAAACCGCCCAATTGTTTTCTCGGCCCATGGCAACTGATACAGTTCATTTCAAAAACAGGATACACCTCTTTCCAGAAATCTGTTTTAGGAAGATCACTTCCCTCCGCAGGACTAACCTCTCCCGGCAAACTGCCGGATGACTGTGAAGTATTACAAAGTACGTTGCCGGATGCGTCTGTAACCGACCGATAAGCTGCAAAAGCAAAAGCGGAGAATAGAGACAGGATAGTGAAGATGGTAAGCAGGCCGGCACGGATGGATGCTTTCCTGCTTGTGGTGATGCCAAAAATTCTTTTCCCGATTACGGCAGTAAGCCATTGCCAGTGCAACAGCAGGTGAAGCACCAGAACCACCAGCAAACCGAGACTAAACCAATAGTGAATCACGCCATATTCATGTCGGGCTAGTCCCCATAACATCCTTGATTTATTAGTGCCCGGTGGCAATGGGAACCGGATGATAAAACCGGTCAGAATCATGGCAAGAAAAAGAAAGCCGGCAGATAAATCGAGGAAGAGATTGATGATGGTTTTGCTCATAAGCAGATGCCGGAATATTTGCTTCGCCGGCTAAGGCAAAATTAGCCTCTAAAAGCAGCATTATCAAAACCCTTTCAGCAAGCGCGAAATCCAGGAAAATGAAGGATGTATTTGATGTCGGAAAAGGAAACTGCCCATACATTTCCGTACATCATGTTTTTGTACTATTTCCATCGCTTGCCGTTCAGCTTGTGAGAAAGATTAATTTTTGAAATGCGTAATGGGGGTTCAATATTCCGCAATTGTCTTTTCCAGGTCGCTGATAACATTCATGTAATAAATTCCGGCATCATACGGCGATGGGAAAGGAGAAAAATATTTGTGTACATCACCATCTGCCCAGAACTTGGTGCTCATGTAATAAAAATGATCCGATGTCTGCAGCTTTCCCCATACTTTCAGTAAATCATCATTGCCGGTGGCTTTTACGGCTGCTTCCATGGCATACACCTTTTCCATTGCTTCTCGCTGCAGGGCATTTTCATTCCATGCTGACAGGTCTCTTTCTTCATCAGCCCAACTGGTAAACTCAGGTACGTCATATACATCACGTGGCGGATGTGATAACAGTACTTCAGATGGCGAACGGAAATAAAAATCCGGATGATCGAGAATCATTTCCGGAAGATTATCCAGGAAATCGAAAATGCCGGTTTCTTTCCATTGATGTTCGCCAAATGTTTCATAGTCCATGAAGAGGTTGATGGTTTCAGCATTGCCGGCATGTTCATGCAGCCATTTGGAAAACTTATCGGCCGTTAGCGGCCAGTCTTCCCATTGATGATTACTGAAGCGGAAAGCGATATCATCACTCAGCCGGTAATTTTTCAGCAACAGCGAAAAGTTTTCGATGCCGGGCGCTGTGTAAACCTGGTTCGGTGTGCGGTTGAGGAGGAAGCGGTCGGCTCCTTCACACAACATGCCTTTATAACCGAGTGAAGCAACGTGTTTACCAAGATCATTGTTATAGATGAGTTCCGTGTTACGGAAGATAGCAGGCTCCAGGTTGAAAAGAGCTTTTATCTTTTCGCGGTGCATTTTTACCTGACGGTTAAATTCCTCTTTTGAATAGAGAAAGCTCAGCGAGTGATAATAGGTTTCGTCGAGCATTTCCACGTAACCGGATGCTGCCAGTGCCTGGAATGAAAGGATGACATCCGGCCGGTGCAGTTCAAATTGTTCCAGCGCTACACCGGAAATGGAATAGGCTACTTTAAATCTTCCTTTGTGACGCAGCAACAACTCCAGGATTTTTGCATTGGTAGGCAGGTAACATTTATCGGCTACCTTATTCAGAATTTCCACATTCTGATCATAATTTTCATAGTAGTGATCATGCCCGATTTCATCGTATGGATAGTTGCGAAGCCTGAATGGCTGATGCACCTGGAAATAAAAACACACGGAGGTGCCGGGAAGGCCTTCTTTCTTTTTCGCGAAAGGAACGGTCTTCATCGCCGTTGCTTGGACTATACTATCGCCGGTGTCAATGGTGGTTTCCATCCTGCCTGCTAAGTCGGCCACAGGATCAATGGGTGTAACAGGATCAATCTGCCACGCAGCCAGGTTTTCAGCTGATGGATAAACAGGAACCGTGAAGCCGGTTACCGCATCAAATACTTTTTCTGTTTCATTCGCCTGTTTGCTTTCAGGCGCTATCGCCTTCTTCTTTCCTTTCAACATAACCACCGAAGATATACAGAAGAACTGCTTTATGCAGATTCTTTATTTTGTTTTTCGATGAGGTGCTTATAAGATTTCAGCACTTCACGTGCGGAATTGTCCCAACTGATATTCTTTACATCATTCGCCGTGAGCTGCACCATGGTGTCGCGCAAGCCCTGGTAATGGCAGACGGCATACAGGTAATTCGCAAACTTATCGGTATCCCAGCAATCGGTTTTCAAAACATTGTGCAGCACTTCGCTGACGCCTGATTGTTGAGAGATAACACAGGGAACATTAAACTGTGCTGCTTCCAGCGCAGATAATCCAAATGGTTCTGAAACCGAAGGCATGAAATAAGCATCGGCAGAAGCCAGTAAGGCTGAAACCTTATCACGCTTGATGAAACCAGTGAACTCCACCTGTTCATCCAGTCCTGCGGCGGTTACTTGTTCCTTCAACCAGTCAGCCTGATCACCATTTCCGGCAACAATAAATTTTACGTCTTTCGCTTTACCACAAAGCTTGACCATGGTTTCCAGCAAAAACTCAGGCCCTTTCTGCCGCGTAATACGACCGAGGAACAGAATCCTTTTTTCAGGGTCTTCCCTTTTTACTTTGTAGATATCGTTGTTTTCTATGGCATTGTAAACCGGGAAAATTTTTTCCGCTGAAATACCGTAGTGATGAATGATCGTTGATTTGGTATATGCACTCACGGGCAGCACACGGTCTGCCTTCAGCATTCCCTGGTGTTCGATATGATAAACAGGATTACGGGCCTCTGTATGCGCACGGTCGGTTTCCAGAGAATGAATATGCACCAGCAGGGGCTTTCCGGTTTTCTGCTTCAGATGCACAGCCGCCGGAAAGGTAACCCAGTCATGTGCATGAATAACATCAAAGTCAATTTTACTGCTTAGCTGATGTACCATTTCCGTATAAGCTTTCACTTTGCGCATGATGTCAGGACCATAAGAATCCTGTTCATTGAACAATGCCTGTGCTGCCTCACCTGTCACTTCACCGCTGGCAAAAGGAATGCGGAGCTCAGCAGGGGCGGGCTGCGTTTCATCCATAAATTCAGGCGACAGGAATTTTCGGAAGTCATCAACCATCATTTCACCGGTGGCGGCATCAAACGCAAAATGGTTGAGGCCGATGAGATTGACACGCTTCATTTTGAAGTTAAGGTCACTCTTTGGCAAAATAATTTTGAGATCGGTAAAGGGAGCAAGCGCTTTTGCCAATCCATAACAGGCTGGCCCTAATCCACCGGTCAGGATGGGTGGAAATTCCCATCCCAGCATCAATACCCTGATTCGGTTATATTCCATGAATGGCCTGGCGTGACGGGTTAATTTCCTGAAGCAGCATGGCTGACGTAACAGCGACCGACTGTGTCATTTAACTTTTTGGGTTACCGGTATTCATTGCTTGCTGCAATTCATCCAGTTTTTTCTGAACAGTTTTCAGCTGCGAATTTTTCATCCATACCTTGCGCGCTTCCAGCAGCCATCCCGCAGTGAACCCTACAATAAAGATCAGGATGGTAACGAGTGACATCGATCCCTCAAAATGCCAGAAGAGAAACCCGAGTGAAACAGTAGCGATGTTTTGTATGGCAAAGATCAGTGCCATCACCAGCAAGGTGATGGTGACGATGTATATTCGATTCATGGCTTATGCTTTTTTATAAAGGATGAAAGGTAGGAAGAAAATCGACTCTTGAAATCCGGTTTGGCTGTGAATAATCGAAGTTGCCTGACTGCACACAGCAAAATTCCCGGAGTGTAAAGAACGAAATGAATAAAATGGCAAGGGGTATGGATGGAACATTGTTACACTTTCTTTCCCTTCATCGCTTCCGCAATGGCTTTATCCATCACGCGGTGCGCGAAGGGTTGCGAGTATTCATTCAGTTCATCCATCTTCACATGAATCAGATCCTTGTTGTGGCTTTGTAAAGAATCCTGCAAAGCATGCATATACTTTTGCATGCCCTTTACTTCTTCATCACTCAGCACCTCCGTATTTGATTTCAGAAATTTTTCGGCGGCCTGCAATACCTGTTGCGCTTCCGTTTGCGCTTCCAGCAGGCTTCTCGCCTGCATGTCATCTTTTGCGTGGGTGATGGAATCAAGCAGCATTCTTTCTACTTCGTCATCGGTTAATCCATATTGTGGTTTAATTTCAATGCTTTGCTCCAGGCCACTTCTCAGTTCCTTTGCTTTTACTTTTAAGATGCCATCAGCGTTCAACAGGAAACTGATTTCAATTTTAGGAAAACCGGCAGGCAGGGCAGGTATTCCCGAAAGAATGAATTCGGCAAGCTTACGGTTGTCTTTTACCACATCACGTTCACCCTGGTACACGGCAATTTTCAGGTTTTTCTGTCCATCAACGGAAGTAGTGTACTGCCTGGCAGCGCTGGTGGGAATTTTTGAATTGCGCGGAATGATCACATCCATCAGGTCCCCGATGGTCTGTATACCCAGTGAAAGCGGTGTTACATCGAGCAAGAGGATATCTTTTTGATTACCGGCCAGCACATCGGCCTGCATGGCAGCGCCCAGGGCTACCACTTCATCCGGGTTGAGTGAGTCATTCACCGGCTTTCCAAAAAAGGCAGCCACCGTTTGCTTTACCAGCGGAATACGCGTTGCTCCGCCCACCATGACGATGCTGTCAATGTCGGCAGTGCCAAGTTTAGCATCCTGCAGGGCATGTTTCACCGCCGTGATCGTGCGGTCGACGAGGGGAGAGGTTATCTTTTCAAATTCGGCACGGGTGATATGGCAGTTGAGCTGATCGTGCATGCCTGTATATTGTTCATGCTGGCTGAGATGCATCTTGGCAGCTTCCGCCTGTAACCGCAGCGACTGGCTGAGTGATTTATCTGCCATCAGTACTGCCGGAGAAAGTTGATTGTGCTGAAGCCAGAAATCTACAATGGCACGATCGAAATCATCACCACCGAGAAAGGTGTCGCCATGCGTTGACAGCACTTCAAAGATTCCCTGTTGTATTTTCAGAATGGAAATGTCAAATGTGCCGCCACCGAGGTCATATACAGCAATCGTTTTCTCTTCCTTTGGATCCAGTCCGATGCCGTAGGCCAGTGAAGCGGCGGTAGGTTCGTTGATGATGCGGAGCACTTCCAGTCCGGCCAGTTTTCCGGCGTCGCGCGTGGCCTGCCGCTGTGAATCATTGAAGTAGGCGGGAACGGTGATCACGGCTTTTTTAACAGTCACCTGCATAACCTGCTCCGCTTTTTCTTTCAGGGTTTTCAGAATAAAAGAAGAGAGTTCAATAGGCGAATAGAAAATATTTCCAACCCTGATCTTCACCAGCTGACCGTTGTCTTCATCAATAATCTTATAGCCGAAATAGCCTTCAAAGTCCTGAACGTCACTGTATGATTTACCCATCAGTCGCTTAACCGAGTAGATGGTATTCTGCGGATCGGAAATAAGGTACGGTCGTGCCGCCATTCCCACCAGGGGTTTTTCAGGCGACTCAAAGTGCACGATAGAGGGAACAAGCGCATTGATCCCATCTTCTTTGATGGTTTCAGCGTTGCCGGTGGCAGGATTAATAAAGGCAATAAGTGAATTGGTGGTGCCAAGATCAATGCCTGCAATTAATTCTCTTTTTTCAATCGCAGCTTCTTTTATGTTGATGGAAATTTTTGCCATGGTCTGGATAAAATGTTTTTAGCCGTTGCCTCAGGCAGGCGAAGATAGGTGTTGGAGGATGAAGTATAAAGACCGGTAGTGATACAGGTTACTTCACGGGTACTTTTCAACCCGGATTTTTCCACTGAAAAATCCGGGTTGAAATGATTGATTTTATGAAGCAATGAAAAAACGATACTTGATGCAGGTTATGAATCAGCTGCTATCTTTTCCGGCCAGTGGTTTCAAATTGAGCAGGCATCAACAACTGCCATCAGCGCATCAGGTACATCTTCCCGATGCCATGTTTAAAATACTGATCAGTTCCGGTATCGAAGTGGTCGATATCCTGGCCATTGAGGATGGCATTAACGCGATAGAAATATAATCCGTTAGCAAGCTTATCACCAAACTGATCGGTGCCATCCCAGCTGTAATCTGTTATATTATTGCCGATGTGTATCGAACCAAGTTCATTCATAAATATTTCTTTGATCACCCTTCCGCTGATGGTGAGTATTTCAATTTTCATAAACTGCGGAACCTCTGACCCCGTGAGAGTAAATACAAACCTGGTGGAAGTTGTGAATGGATTAGGATAATTCATGACATTGGAGATCATAGGCTTGTTGATCACCTTAAAGGAGATCCGGTAGGAATTATCGCCGGAGGAATTTCCACTGCGGTCATATCCCTGCACCACAAGCTGATACGTGCCGTCCAGGGTGAAATTCCTTTTCAATGTCACTTGGGCTGAATTATCTTTTGACAAATGGGTGGAATCGGCAGGGTAGAAGAAAGCCGTTACGTTGTCGAAGACGACAGTGTGTTTGCTGCCATCGGGATAAAGGAGATAGATATCGAATAGCGACGTGTCATTCAATGCGAGAAACTTGCTTTCGTCTTTCAGCATCATATCAATCTCCGGCTTCGCCGATACCAGGTCGCCGTCAAGAATATGAATGCCGTCAAAAGTGACGTCGAGCAACGGATTGGTATTATCAGTGGTGACCGTAAACCCGATGATGCCGATATTGTTGAAGTGAAATTGTTCTGGCTGATCATTGGCAGGGTTGGCTTCTATAAAGAGGTAATTATATCCGGCATATTCATCGCTGCCTGTACCAAAATCAAATGCAACATGCATCGTGTCATTACCGGCCAGTGCAGCATACCGCTTCAGATAGATGTGTGTGCCATTGATGGCATCCGTTATCTCATAATTCATCAGCAGGCTGTCCATCTTCCAGGGAGTCACATTCTCTACGGCAACATCCATGTGCAACGGAAGAAACTGGTGCACGGAGTCAGCCATGGAGAAATACAGCGATGGGTTTAGCGCCGCTTCCGGTACCGGCTGATAGTTGATGCGCCAGTAATCGAGCTGAACAGGTGTGCGGTTAGTCGTGTCAGTGCTAAAGAGGAACAGCTTCAGGTAGGGATATTTCAACACATCGATGCCGGCAAGCAATGTGTCGCTGGCCGTTATGTGATCAGATAAAATTGTTTCAAGGCCATCATTGCCCACACCAATCAGTCGCAATATGGTGCTGTCCGATCCTGTTTCCACTGAATGTGCCTTCCAATGCAGTGAGCTCCAGGAAGCAGCGGGTCCTATTAATGGCGATTCAATAAATCCCTGATCCCAGTTTCCCTGTATGGCAAAGCTGGTATCGATGATGGAGTTAAAGGTGTCGCCGACTACTTCATACACCGGATAGGAAGGATCATTTTTTTTGAGAAAAGCGACGTAAGGCACGGCTGCATCAATTGTGGTAAGCTGCGAAAGGTTTAAATCGGTGAAATATTTCATCATGGTAGAATCCCAGTTGCGAATGCCCGGATCATTTACCGACAGCATCAAAAGGTAATCACCGTCCGGTACGGTATCGAGGAATTTGCCAACAGATTCATTGGTGTAGGAGGTATTGTAGAAAAAATTATAGCGTGGCGTCGGCTTGCATTGAATGCTGTTATAGAGTCCGGTTGATCCGCCCATGTTGGGATTGCTCCATTGCAGTCCGTTGGATGAATCGATCACCTCAAAGAGCATGGTGGCACCGTAGCCCATACACTCCCACACTCTCGACATCCTGACACCGTTGATGAAATATCCGGGATCATCCAGGGGCACCGGCCCGCCGATATACGATGTGAAGGCGTCATACACGCTGATCGTTTTGATGTCATCGCTGAATTTAAACTGTCGGTTATCAGGTAATTCGATGTTTCCATTCGGTTGAATGGAAGTCTTCAGCTGGAAGAAATGCGACTGGTTCCAGCCAGGGGATGATCCGGCGAGATAAATAAAAGAGGCATTGTGCCACACAAACTGATTGTTGTACAGTGTATCAATACTGGTACGCCAGTAATAGACGGTGCTGTCATGTAAGAGCAGATCGGGTTTCCAGTTCAGTACACCTCCTCGCTGGCTGATTTTTTTCTGCTGCAAAATGGGACTGTTGAAATATTGGGTAGTATCTATCTGGAAAACATATTGCTTCTCCAATGCAAAGGCATCAACGGTAGAAGCCTTCAGCGTAACACCCTGGCTGTTCACGATTGCAAAATCGTACGGAAATACAGGTACAATGTCATCAGAGTTGATAAATAGTTCGGTGGTGATCTCATTGTTCAACTCCGACAACTCATCAATTTCACCTTGTGCGGAGATGCTGTCACCGGCATCCACTTTAATATTGAACTGGTTCAACCCAAACGCGAATTCCGGTTCAGTTTTTATCGAGAGCCTTATCGTATCTTTAAAATAGGGCGCTCTAATCCGGTGGTGATAAAGAAATTCCTCCATGCCATTCGGCAAAGTTCGTTTAACATCAATAAAAATGGAATCGGGCGTTGCTTCGCCGATATTGAAAAGTACAACCTGCAGAAAGAATGAATCAAGACCGGCGGAAACGGCCGGCGGATCAAAACTTACAAACTGTGATTCGAGCGCATAATCAGGTTTAGGATGCGTATTGATTTTTAAAGAAGGGTCACCGTTTAACAGCATTTGCTCGGCAATCACTTTGTCAATTTCAGATCCTGATTGCGTATAGATGTCATTCATCGTTTTTGCAATGAGGTTACCGAGCGTGGTGTTGTAATATTTAGCAGAAAGGTTTTTGTAAAAATTCGTGCTGTAAAAATCAAGCGAGGTGGAAATGGAAAATTGTGAAGGAGCCAGGAATGCGATGGCGCCCCTGTCTTTCGCGAAAACAAAGTCATCACTTATACCGTGTGTAGTGGTGAACAGATTGCCGATGAGACAACCATTGGTAAGAATTACCGGATACTTGCCATAGTTATTATATTCTTCCGGCCTGTCGAGATTGAAATCAAAAGAGTTATAGGATGAGTGACCGTAAAAAGTGATCAGCGAAACGCCACTGGAAATGATGGAATCAAGATAGCTGGATACAATGTATTCAATGGGATCCGTACTCGTCTTAAAGAAAGAATAGACATTACCGCCAAAGAGGGTATCGGTAACTATAGATTTGTATTTGTTAAGATACGACTGGAAGACGGCCTGATCTGTTGCGCTGGAACCGCCGGCAAGATGCATGATATTTTTCATCCATCCTTTGTTGGCCACCGTTTGAAAAGCATTCGCTTGTGCACTCACAAACAGCTGCGCCTTGTCAAGATAGAGTCCGATTTCTTCCGGTGCAAGACAAGCCAGTCGCCCTACGGGAATGCGTGGCACCGGTGAATAGCCATGGGCTGTGAGCAACTCATCTGAGCCGGGAATTCCCATGGTTGGCACATGGCAGAAAGGCCTGTAGCTTGGATTTTCCCACATGCTTACATATTCAATGGCTTTGCCGATCAGCAACATGTTGCGATCCGCGGTGGGCCATTTTGCCTGTATAAAATCAGTAAATCTTCGAATGGAAGCAGGATGCTCATGAATTCCCC
This sequence comes from Chitinophagales bacterium, assembly GCA_044227805.1. Classification (GTDB taxonomy): domain Bacteria; phylum Bacteroidota; class Bacteroidia; order Chitinophagales; family UBA10324; genus JACCZZ01. The sequence goes on from JBGAWA010000018.1 coordinate 34,599, forward strand.
AGGCAAACTGATCATACAGTTCGCGGATGTTCACAACAATTGCGGTGTATCCTGTTGAATTCTTGAAATTCCGGTAGTCTTCAACATAATTATGACCGGAACTGTCCTGGAAGAAAAAAGGATGCGAGATAATGATGAAATCGCCCTGGTTGGCACTGTTAAAAAAGTCGGTAAAATGTAATTCCTGCAGCGTGTCAACTGTTTTAATGACAGACAGGGGATCATAAGCCAGCAGTCGAAGTTTACGTTCTGCAACGGAAGGAGGTAACAGAAATTTCTGCGTGTCGTTTTGCACCACTGCTTCCAGCCTTAACTTATTAGTGAAATCATATAATACCGGCGTCGTGCCGAGCGAATTGAAGTTGCCTATTTCTAAATATTGATCGTAAGCTGAAGCGTTAAGGCTAAAGGCTACCTGTGTTTGAAAATCAAAATTGAAAAGACGTGGATAAGTGAAGTCAAGCCAGGCAACGGATCCCCAGTCAGTGCTCGTGGAAGTGGTAAGTGCGGTGGAATAGGTGACCGTAGTGGTGGGATGTGTCAGCAGGTCACTGCCGGGAAGTGGCAGGTTAAAATGCCGGACTATGAAACCGTAGTCGGAAGTGTCATACATGGAAATACCGTTCACTGCAATCGTAAAGCGGTGTTCTGTATATCCCCAGCTGGTAGCCCACGACTGAAGGTTGCCGGTCGGGCCACCGGCATACGGAAAAGGTGTATTGATAACATAATCTTTCGCTGTCTTGTTAAAGTAATCTCCGGTGTAACCTTCGGTGATACTGAAATCTGAATCGAAGAAGGTCTGACCGGCCAGCACCATCGGGCCACGGCTCAGGTTGTTTGGGCCATTTCTCGCCTGGCCATAAACACCTGTGGTGGTGTACCAGCAGTATGGTTCTTTGGGAGGATGAATTCCGATATTGTTGGGTACTGGTGTAAAATGATTGTTACTGGTGGTGTTGTTCCAGGTAAGGAAATAGGTTGCCGTATCATTGAACAGGCTCAGGTGATTATTCGGATGCCAGCTTTTATCGGCATATAGACAGGAGTCCAGTAATCCGTCATTGTGTGTTGCGTAAAATTCTATGTAATCGCCACTGCCGAATAATCCATTGGTGCTGGTATATATCGGAACTTCTTCGCCTTTATTAAACAGCTGAAATTGATTGCCATTGACAGTATTTAAAGGGATTCCGGCGGCTGTTAAAACAGGAAAAGTAATCCGGTAGAATCCGTCATCGATGATAAGAAATTTGTAATAAGTCTGTCCATACTGTATCCATTCATTTCCGTATACCTGGGAATAACCCTCCCGTAAAGTCAAAAGGAAGAATGTTGCCAGTATAATTCTTCTCATCTACAGTTTTCCCGGTTTGTTACTGATCGCTATTCTGACAGAAAACACGTTTGAATATAACGAAGATGATAAGCTGCCAAGGTTGGTCAGTGCATAATCAATGCTGATGCTCTTAATCACCAGGCCAACACCAATGTTGGGTTGTGCCGTCATGTTCTTGCTGCCGTCAATGTTGGTGACCTTTTGGATATTGCCGATGCCACCGCGTAAATAAATCAACTCCTTATAAGCGGCTTCAATACCGGCATGCGGGTCAATGCTGAAAGGCGCTGCACTGAGCAGTACATTCCTTTTTCCATCGGTCGTGATATCCAGATCCAGCTCAGGCAGTAGCGTGATGTTTTTGCCACATTGAAATTTATAGGCCGCTCCCAGTATTATTTTGGGTGCCGTCAGTTCCACAGAATTTTCAGGAATCACATTTTGCGTGGAAGCAAATACGGCTTGTTCTTCTTCGGTAAAATTAAATGACCAGGCATTAAATGTTGTCGTGATATCTTTGGCCAGTAACCCGAAGCGCCATTTGTTCTTATCGTATTGCAGGCCGGCATCCAGGCCAACACCCCACGATGATGCGAAGGAACCAACCGTGCGGTGAATGATTTTCAGGTTACCGCCAATGCGCAGTCCCTCCACCGTTAATTTTTGTGCATAGGAAATAAGACCGGCATAATCAGCTACGGAAAAGGTAGTCACATTGTCGTAGTTCACACTTCCGTCCGGCTCTATCAGGAACAGCGTGTTGGGAATATCATCAACACCAAACCGGATGATGGAAAAGGCAAGTATCCTGTTTTTATCCTGCATGGGAAGGGCGATGCCGGCGTAATCAAATTTTGCGATGCCGGCGAAGTACTCAGCATGCATGAGGCCGAGGTCAAATTTTTTATCAATCAGTGCCAGGCCGGCCGGATTCCAGTATCCTGCCGTAACATCACTGATGGAAGCAACTTGTGCACCTGACATCGACAGTCCGCGAGCGCCTACGCCGATGCTGAGAAATTCATTGCTGTACTTATAGAATTGTGAGAAAGCCCCGGAATAGGTGCATAACAGTATCACAATAATAGTCAGTGTCTTTCTCATGTGTTGGTTTGATTGATGCCCCCGATAACGCCCCTCTTCCTATTAGTATTGTAAAAGTAAATTTTTATTCTGAACCAGGCTGCCGGCTGCATCTATAGGCAACAAGCATAATTTGTGTTAAACGGATTTTTTTGATTGAAAAATCCTGGTGGTATGTTCACCCGTTTAATTTTATAGTCGCAGTATTCTCATCCAGGCTTGTTTCATTCGCATCCTGCGTGTGCTCAATTCCTGATTCCCATTCCCTATTTTTACCCCAAAACTATTCACATGAATTTTATGGAAGAGCTGAAGTGGCGGGGTTTATATTTTGACGCTACTCCGGGAACAGCGGAACATCTCGGCAGCGCGCCACGAACAGGCTATATCGGTTTCGACCCGTCGGCACCTTCACTCGGCATCGGTAACCTGGTGCAGATCATGCTGCTTACGCATTTTCAACGGGCAGGGCATCGGCCGATTGCGCTGATTGGCGGAGCCACCGGCATGATCGGAGATCCATCGGGAAAATCGGAAGAGCGAAATTTATTGTCGGAAGAAACGATCAGGGCCAATGAAGAAAGCATCAGGATACAACTGGGCAAGTTCCTCGATTTTACCGGTGCCAACGCGGCGGTGATCGAAAATAATTATCAATGGTATAAGAATATGACGGTGCTCGACTTCCTGCGTGATGTCGGGAAACACCTGACCGTAAATTATATGATGGCGAAGGATTCCGTCAAGAGCCGGCTGGAGACTGGAATTTCCTATACAGAATTTACCTATCAGCTTTTGCAGGGCTACGATTATTACTGGCTTAACAAGCACCGTGGCTGCACCTTGCAGATGGGCGGGTCTGATCAATGGGGCAACATCACCGCCGGCATTGAATTGTCGAGGCGAAAGTCAGGCCATGAAGTGTTCGCGGTCACGAGTCCGCTGATCACGCAAAGCGATGGCAGGAAATTCGGTAAGTCTGAAAAGGGTAATGTATTTCTGGATGCTTCGCTTACCTCGCCCTATAAATTCTACCAGTTCTGGTTAAATGTGTCCGATGAAGATGCGGCTAAGTACCTGAAGATTTTTACCCTGATGACTTCGGGTGAAATTGAAGCCATCGAATCCGGCCATGCCGCTGCACCACACCTCCGGCTGCTGCAACAGGCATTGGCAAAAGACATTACCATCAGGGTTCATTCCGGCGATGACTATGAGCAGGCGATCCGTGCATCGGAAATTCTTTTCGGCCAGTCAACCGGCGATGCACTGAAATTGCTATCCGACCGCGATTTTGAAGAGATATTTGAAGGAGTGCCTGCCAAAAAAATCAGCAAATCCCTTTTTGACAATGGACTGGAGGTGATGAAACTGCTGGTGGATGAAACACAGTTTTTCCCTTCTAAGGGTGAGGCCCGCCGTATTATTCAGGGCAAAGGCGCGTCGGTGAATAAGAGAGTCATTGCCATGGATGAAAAAATAGAGGCAGGCGATCTGATCAATCAACGTTACTTGCTGCTGCAGAAGGGAAAGAAGAACTATTTTTTGGTGATTGCGGAATAGGATGGGAGAGTGGTTCATTTCTTAATGAGGGAGGGTATGGGGGCTTCGGGTGGTAATCGTCTTGCTGGGTGCGAAGTTTTTTTGTTTTGAAAAGTTATCTTAAGGATAGCGGGGTTGCACAAATTCAGTAGTTACCACCAATGCTAAAAAGACAGACGACACAGCAAGACAATGACTAAAAATGGACTCGACATACAGACCATATCGACCAAGCGGACAGACACACAAGCTGACCGTGTTTTGCTATTAGGACAGGTGACAGAAAAGAAAGAAAAAGCCCACCCTTCGCATTTTTTAAAATTTCTTTTTGCCAGCCGCACAAACGGCACATTGGGTTTTGCCCGACACACAAGCCAACCCTTCGCAAAACCCAAAGAGCCGTTTTTTGCCAACGCACCGACAATAATCCGTATTTTGCAATAATGTATTTGAATGAATAAATGATAGATAAAAAGACACTTTCTGAACGTGATATATGCACCAAGTTTATTACTCCTGCGGTTGAAAAATCTGGTTGGAATAAGCTGACTCAGCTATTGGAAGAGGTTTCGTTCACAGACGGAAAAATATATGTAAGAGGTAAACTGACAGCAAGAGGAAATCAAAAACGGGCTGACTATATTTTGTATTACAAGCCAAATATTCCTATTGCAATTATTGAGGCGAAAGACAACAAACATTCTGTAAGAGCAGGTATTCAACAGGCTTTGGACTATGCTCAAATACTTGACATTCCCTGTGTCTTCAGCAGCAATGGTGACGGTTTTTTATTTCACGACCGCACCGCAACAAACGGAAACATTGAAACCGAAATTGGTTTAGACGACTTCCCTACTCCGCAACAACTTTGGGAGAAATACAAAAAGTATAAAGGCATCACGACTGAAACTGCGGAAAAGATTGCTTCGCAAGACTATTATTTTGACGGCACAAATCGTAAGCCGAGATACTACCAACAAATTGCAGTAAACAGAACGGTTGAAGCCATTGCCAACGGACAAGACAGAATTCTGCTTGTTATGGCAACCGGTACAGGAAAAACCTATACGGCTTTTCAAATCATCCACCGACTTTGGAAAAGCGGAGCAAAAAAACGTATTCTGTTTTTGGCTGACCGAAACGCTTTGATTGACCAAACTCGCAGAGGCGACTTCAAACATTTCAAGGATAAAATGACGGTAGTAAAACACCGACAAATTGATAAGAGCTATGAGATTTATTTGGCTTTGTATCAAGGTTTATCAGGTTCAGATGAAGATGCCAATGTTTACAAACAGTTCTCTCCTGAGTTCTTTGATTTGATAGTGATTGACGAGTGCCACAGAGGAAGTGCGAAAGAAGACAGCAGTTGGAGAGAAATTTTATCCTACTTCAAAAACGCAACACATATCGGCTTGACAGCCACTCCAAAAGAAACCAAAGAAACAAGCAACACCGAATATTTTGGCGACCCTGTTTATACTTATTCATTGAAACAAGGTATTGACGATGGTTTCCTTGCTCCTTATCGTGTAGTAAGAATTGGTTTGAATGTAGATGCCGAAGGATGGCGACCAGACCAAGGCAAAACCGATAAAGACGGAAACATAGTTGAAGATAGAATTTACAACCGAAAGGACTTCGACCGCAATTTGGTAATTGAAGAACGGACAGAATTGGTTGCAAAAAAACTCACAGAGTTTTTAAAAGGTTACGACCGCTTTGCTAAAACCATTGTGTTTTGTGTGGATATTGACCACGCTGAACGTATGCGAACTGCTTTAGCCAAACAAAATGCTGATTTGGTTACGGAAAATTACAAATACGTAATGCAAATTACTGGCGACAATGACGAAGGCAAACGAGAATTAGACAACTTCATCAATCCCGAAGAAAAATATCCAGTCATTGCCACTACTTCTGAATTGATGACAACTGGTGTTGATGCACAAACTTGTAAAGTAATTGTGTTAGATGCCAACATCAATTCAATGACCAAGTTCAAACAAATTATTGGCAGAGGAACTCGAATCAATGAGGAATACGGAAAAATGTATTTCACCATTCTTGATTTTCGAAATGCAACGGATTTGTTTGCCGATAAAGATTTTGATGGCGACCCAATCCGTGTAAAACCAGTTACAGAAAATACCGACTTAGGAGAAATTGTAAACGAAGAAGAAAACGACACGTCTCCGCTTATCGATACTGAAACAGGCGAAGAAATCAGTTTACAATCACCTGACATTCGCTACCCGGAAACAGCTATCCCAACATGTGCCATAAAAGAACCGAAAAGCAAAATATATGTGAATGGAGTGGATGTTTCTATATTAGTAAGCCGTGAATTATATTTTGACCAACACGGCAAACCAATTACCACCAGTTTAAAAGATCACACCAAAGAAATCATTAAGGAAAAATTTGCTTCGCTGGATGACTTTTTAAATAAGTGGAATACCACCGACCGCAAAGAAGCCATCATTGCTGAATTGCAGGAACAAGGCGTAATGGTGGAAGCCTTGTATGATGCCGTGAACAAAGAAGTGGATTTATTCGATTTGATTTGCCACGTTGCTTTTGACCAGCCGCCATTAACACGAAAAGAAAGAGCCAACAACGTAAAGAAGCGAAACTACTTTACCAAGTATGGCGACCAAGCCAAAAAAGTATTGGAAGCATTGTTAGACAAGTATGCTGATGAAGGCATCACCAATATTGAAAGCATAGAAGTATTAAGGGTAAATCCGTTTGATGAATTTGGTTCACCAATTGAAATCATCAACGAATTTGGCAGCAAAGAAAAATATTTGCTAGCCGTAAAAGAATTGGAACAAGAACTTTATAAAAACATTGGATAGAAATGAATTGGAATGGGTTGAAACCCATTTTATATAATGATAAAAATGTAATAGGCTTTAGCAAAAAAAATAAATATGCCATTTATAAAAGTTTACATTCATTTTGTTTGGAGTACAAAAAATCGCTATCCATTTTTGGATTCTAAAGAATTGCGATTAAAGGTCTGGAATCACATCCGAGATAATGCAAAAGAGAAGGGTATTTTTATTGATTTTATTAATGGATATTCAGACCATTGTCATTGCTTGATATCTTTAGGAGTAGATCAAACCATACAAAAAACAATGCAACTGATTAAAGGTGAATCCTCATTTTGGATAAACAAGCAATCGTTAACAAAAGAAAAATTTGAATGGCAGGACGAATATTTTGCAGTTTCTGTTTCTGAATCTATGGTTGATAAGGTAAGAGATTATATTAAAAATCAAGAGGAACATCACAGCAAAAAAACATTTCTAGAGGAATACAATGAATTTATTGATAAATATGGATTTGAAAGACACAAAGATTTTGGCTAAAGCCAAATGCTAGATTTAATTTAATAGTCCTCCAGATAAATCTGGAGGCAATTGAAAATCTGGAGGCAATTGAAAATTTAGATATAATCAAATTTGAATAGGAATGGGTTTCAACCCATTCCATAATGGAATAAACAACAAATGGCTTTAGCCAAAAGGTAGAACAAATGAGCAACATATCAGGTATAGTAAAAAGTATTCAAAACATTATGTGGCAAGATACCGGCCTTAATGGCGATGCACAACGCATTGAACAATTGGGCTGGATGCTTTTTCTAAAAATATTTTCGGATAAAGACAAAGAATTAGAATTACTAGACGACAACTACAAATCACCCATTCCCGACAAATTTCATTGGGTAAAAGAAAAAGGAAATTGGGCAGGAGATGATGAAGGTATGACGGGTGATGAATTGCTGAATTTTGTTGACCGTGAATTGTTTCCCGCACTTCGCAATTTAGATTTAAGCACGGGCAACCAACGTGCAGTAATTGTGCGTGAAGTATTTGAAGGCAACAACAACTATATGAAAAGCGGCATCAACATACGTAAGGTGTTGAACAAGCTGAACGAAATAGATTTTAACATTGCCAAAGACCGACACGCTTTTGGGGAGTTGTACGAAACCATTTTAAAAGACCTGCAAAGTGCGGGCAAAAGCGGTGAGTTTTATACCCCACGTGCCATTACACAATTCATTACGGAAATGATCAATCCGCAATTGGGTGAAAAAGTACTTGACCCTGCTTGCGGAACAGGTGGTTATTTGACTTGTGCTATAGAGCATTTGAAGAAACAAGCCAAGAATGTAAAAGATAGAAAAAGCATTGAAGAAAACATTGCAGGTTGGGAATACAAACCTTTGCCATACTTGTTGGCAACCACCAATTTAATATTACACGATATTGAAATACCCAACATTAAATTTGGTGATGCTTTAGACCAACCTTTAAGCAACTTTACCGAAAAGCACCGTGTAAATGTAATATTGGCCAACCCACCATTTGGAGGCATTGTTGCCAATGGCAACGAAAGTAATTTCCCGCAAACCTACCGTACTAAGGAAAGTGCTGACTTGTTTTTAATTCTAATGATTCATTTGCTCAAACAAGATGGACGAGCAGGAATTGTTTTACCTGATGGCAGTTTAACAGGCGATGGCGTAAAACAACGCATACGCCAAAAATTGTTGGAAGATTGCAACCTACACACCATTATTCGTCTGCCAAATTCGGTTTTTCAACCTTATGCAACAGTGGCTACCAACTTATTGTTTTTTGACAAAGGTAAACCCACCAAAGACATTTGGTATTACGAACACCGTATGCCTCAAGATTACAAGGCGTACAGCAAAACAAGACCGATTCAATTAAAGAGTTTGACCCGATTAAAAAATGGTGGAACAAACGAAAAAGGAATGATATAGCCTGGAAAGTAAACATCAAAACCATTATAGAGCGTGGTTATGATTTGGACGTAAAAACCCGACAAAAAAAGAAGAAGCAATTGAGTTAGTGGTTCTGAACTTATGGAACAATTGGCAAAGAGCTTTGAAAATAGTCATAAATTGTTAAACCAACTAAAGCAAGCAGTAAAATGAGTTGGAGGACTGTACGTTTAGAAGAGTTGGTTGATAATTTCTCCGTTAGAGCAAAGATGTTGGCGGTGCTGATGGTTTAGATTTTTGGTGTCAGCAATGATGAAGCATTATTAAAACAAAGTATACAGAGGATAAAGCCGAAGATTATAAGATAATAGAAAGGGCTGTTTCGCATACAATCCATATCGTGTCAATGTTGGATCAATTGGATTAGTCAGTGATGATACAAAGGGTTGATAAGTCTGCCTATGTCGTTTTTTTAAACCAAAACCTAATGCGATTATTCCTGAATTGCTATTTTAAGTTTTTGAAATCGGATGAAGGGTTAAGACAAATTAAATTTTATTGCAGGCACTGTAGACAAACATTGAGATTTGAGGACTTATGTGTGTGAAATTACTATTCCCGATTATAGAAAGAACAGCAAATTCTTTTTGACAAGCTAATAAATTCACAGGAAGCAAGTAATGTTTTAAATAATGAATTGAAAAAACAATTAGTTACTGAAAAAACTCCGTCGCGGTATTATGATCTGGTACATGGTAATTAGGTAAAAGCAATCTAACAGACGAACCAGCAGGTGCTAAAAGATAAAAAGCGAAAAACTAAACAGTTTATGAAAAAAACTCAAAAAAAAAACATACACACATCAAACCCGAAGAAATGCCTTTTTGAAATTCCACCAATGATGGGTTTCTTGGTGCAGGTGGAAATTGCTATTACTGATGGTTTTCATATCTCCACCTAAAGTATCCAGTATTCCTTTATATAATAACTCTAGGTCGGTGAATAAATATCGTTAAGTACACGCCTCGTTGAAAAATACCACTGAGAACTATATAAGTATATCCACAAAGACAGAACTTTTAGTCGTAAAATGTATTTTAAAGATTTATGAAAACACTACAATTATTGATGTTGATTTTGAATTTAGCTTTAGAATACAACAATTTTAAAGTTTAATCAGAAAACCTAATTCAAACAAGTTGCTTTTCTATTATTTCCTCTTAAGAAAAGAGGAGATTTATGCAGAACTTACCAAAGGAGGATTACAACCTTTTCTAAGTTTAAAGATTTTGAACGAAATAAATTTCCCTTTACCTCCCATTGCCGAACAAAACCGCATCGTTCAAAAAATAGAAGAACTGATGCAGTATTGCAATGAGTTGGAAGCAAGTATCAAACAAAGTGAATCACAAAATGAAAAACTACTGCAACAGGTTTTGAGAGAGGCGTTGAGGAAAAGAACCGGTTGGGGCGTAAATAAAATAACAAGAAGATGAATCAAGAACAAAAACAAAGAGTATTAGCCCAATTAGAGCCGTTTTGGAAATTAGACATTGACAAACGTATTGCGAAATTTATAAGGACTACGAACTGCAAGCATTGCAGTTGAGAAAACATTTCTTACACCGTAAACGAATTGTCTCAATACTCTAGAAAGTATTTTCACAACTAGGGCAAGTTCTTGAAACTCCATTTTCAAATATTCTTCCGTTTCAATATCAATTTCAAAATGATTTTGCAATGGTAATTTAAGGTGATGATTTAATGATTTAAATGCATACATAGAAGCAAACAATTTCGCAGAAGCAGTAAATGTTTTAACTCGTTTGGTTTACTATCAAGTTGCTAATGGTTTTTGGGACAAGGTTATAGAGAAAGATGACAAAAAGCGTTTTGCTCAAATTACTGAAATGGAAAGCAAACTGAGGTTAATTTCACAACTTTACCAAAAATATTGAAACAAATAAAACGCTTCTTGAATCACTGAAAACAGAAAAGGAAAATCTTGAACTACTAGTTGCAACTAAGAAGAAAGAACTAGCAGAGATTGAAACATTACCAACTGCAAAAATAATTCGGACGAAATAAACAGACTTCT
>JBGAWA010000147.1:0-5321 GCA_044227805.1 Chitinophagales bacterium
CGAAGGAAGAATCTGCAATCCGCTGAAAGTCAGGAAAACGAGGCACTATTAAAAAAGTATCAAACAGGCAGCGAATCACTTTTTGGCACTTGTCAGCTGGTTCCCTAAAATTAAACCCACATTTTGCAGTTAAGACAGCAATGTGTTTAACCCCGACGTAGAACTGCTTAGGGTTTGTGAAACATTTTCTTTTCTTGGCAAATTGAGCAAACCCTTAGCAGTTCTTAGTCGCAGCGAAGCGGGATTTTTCCACTGAAAAATCCGGGTTTAATCCGGCTTCGCACCGCTTAGGCTTGCGAAAGATTTATTTTTTTGAAAAAGATGAGAACCCCTAACAAATCCAAGTCACCATGAAGCGGGATTATTCCCCTTCAAAAGTCCCGCGTGAAGCCGAAAAAAATATTACCGGATCACCTGGAATTTCACGGTAACCTGCTCAGGTCCATCCTGCAGTGTTACAAGGTACATTCCTTCATGAAGTGATGATACATCCATAAGCTGACGGCCCGTGTTGTCGCTCCATGTTTGTTGCAACAATGTTCTTCCTGATAAGTCCACCACACGAATGGTGGCCTTATCGCTTTTCAACGCCTGATGTTCAAGCATTATAAAGTTGCATGCCGGATTGGGATAAACCGACCACTGTGCGACAGCTGATGATGCGGGAGCGATACCGACAATGTAACTGGGTAACAGCGTTCCACCCTCATCATGGTAACGGGCGACCCATTCCTGGTAATATTGATTGGCGATGCTTGCATTGTGCACCACTACGGTGTTTTCATCATTTTTTACCTGCGCTGAGGTACTCCAGTTATGCGAACCGGTAAGCACCGCCGGATCGAGTCCGGGTGCGTTGGCATCCACCAACAGGTACTTGTTATGAACGAGGTAAGAATGATTCGCCACAAACAAAGTACCCACCATGTCACTTGCCAGAATGCTGTAAGCATACGCACCATTGCTGGTGTCATCAATCACGCCGCCGCCCCACACTCCTGCACTCGTGCGGTCATCAATTGCATAGGAAATACTGAAGCGGGTATCGGCAAACACACACAACTCGAGATCATGATCCGCCGATGTTGCCGTGCGTTTGATGGCTGATTCCGTATCATCACTCGGACTGAAATACAGCTCCACCCGGTTTCCGCCGATCACGAATTCTTTAGGTGTGTTGTTTGACTTATCTGGACCGAACAATCCGCTCCACATCTCATTAAACTCCACTTCATAGGCTTTTGCAATACTCTGATCCTGGAAAATGATCACATTATTTGCATCTGAGTTAATCTGCTGATTCGTGAAATTCATAGATCCTGTCCACAGGAAAGCTTTGTTTGGATCAGCAGCGGCGGCATCCATGATGACAAATTTATTATGCATAATGCCATAGTCAATTCCGGTCGGGCTGAGCTTCTTGTTTCCCGTACCAATATTTAACAGTGCCCAGGCGGAAGCATCCATGTTGTCGCCATCGCCTATCACTCTAACATTCACGCCACGGTTGTACGCTGCATTGATCGCATCCACTATCCCATTGTTGTTATCCATGTTGTAAATGGCGACATCCATGGTGTACACCGTCCGGTTCATATAGGCAATCAAAGTATCATCAGCGGTTTGCGCCAGGTTTACGGCATTCGTTCCCTGCGCCACCGTATTGTCTACCGTGCGGGTGAAGTAGGTTTTGATCACACCGGAAGAAAGCGATTGCGTAATCATGGTAGCTACCGCAGAATATGACGTATCGCCCGAACTGCTGACAGAGATGCCTTTCAGGTAATAGAGTGTAGCGGGGGATAAACCGGTTAAGCTGATGGTGTGATCCGTTACGAGAGCCGCATTGCTCACCTCACTTCCGAAGGCAGGTGTTGTGCCGTAATAAATTATCGTACTGCCCGGATTCAGCGTATTGAAGGAAACATCAAATGAAGAAGCGGTGATGTTGCTTTGTGAAAGCGCAGTGGTAAAGACCGGCGGATTTCCTGCCAGCACAAAGTCATCCAAATCACGGGGAATCAACTGATAAGTGGTCTGGTACTGACTCATGATACCGACAATGGCGAGCGGTGTAGTGGGTATGGGAGTGCCGGCAATATTGGATGTATGAATGGTGCGAACCTGCGCACTGGACACACTTCCATCTGTAGCATCGTAATTCACGTCGCTGCTGGCGGAGAAGCTGCCGGTACTGATGAAGGTAGAGTTGTTGAAACGGACAAGCCTCGATTCATAGGTTTCAGTATAACCTGTGAGCATGTTCACCACAAATGGTTCAGGAAGCGCATTGCCCGAGCTGATGACCGTATAGCTGCTGACAGGATTTAACTCGATGAGGTTGTTATAAAAGTCAATGACACCCGTAATCTCCACACTGTCTCCACGCTGAACATTACTGAGCGAAGTGGAATAGGCAGCGATGCCTCCTGTTGGATCCTGCAGGTAACGAATGGTTCCCAACTCTCCGGCATTGGTCACTACACCCCGAACTGTTACGGTTGATCCTTCTGCCATCGATCTGGCAGTGGAAATGGGAATTTCCGCCTGTGACACGGTGAAGATGAAAAGACAGCCAAAGAGGGATAGGAGATTTTTCTTCATGGGAGTTTTTATGAGGCGGTAAAGATATTCAAGGTTCAAGAGATAACCGGATTAATTTACCGTTATGGTAAGAAAAACGGACTGATTGTCGGGCTGCGAAGTAAAAATCTCCAGGGCTGTTAACTGTTCGGGTAAATGCTTTTGCCTGGAACACCTGAAAGTCACTTGCCCTTTCCATTATTTCAATTACTGACAGATCATCTATTTTGCAGTGTTATATTTCCCTGCTTCATTTTTAACCCTCCACTTCATACCCTATGAATCCTGCCCTACAAATAGCTACACACTTCAGATCGGTATATTCCGGCGGTAACTGGACTGCAGTGAACCTGAAAGACACACTGGCGGACGTAACCTGGCAACAGGCTGTCAGGCAAGTGTATAACTGTAATAGCATTGCCACGTTGGTTTACCACTTACATTATTATGTTACCATCACCGCTAAAGTCTTGGAAGGCAGACCACTCGATGGAAAAGATCAGTACAGTTTTGAACTACCGCCCATCCGGTCGCAATACGACTGGGAAAAATTGCTGGACCAGATGTGGAAGGAAGCCGCCGCCTTTGCCTCGTTGATAGAACAATTACCGGAACACAAACTGTGGGAAATATTTGCCGATGAAAAATATGGCAACTATTACAGAAACCTGCAGGGAATAATTGAACATGCCCATTACCATCTTGGGCAAATTGTTTTGATAAAAAAAATACTGCTGCTGCAGGGCAAAGAGCTGAAAGCCTGATGTGATTTTTCTCTTTGCATCATCAATGCCGCGTCCGATCAAGCGCAGTCGCGAACCATTTTTCTTTACATTTGCCACACAAAAAAATCTTCATCTCTTATTATCTCCTATGTCATTCCTTGTTTTAGATAAGGTTGTAAAAAATTACGCGACCACGAAGGCCGTAGATGAAGTAAGTTTTTCAGTAGCTCCCCAGACGATCTTCGGTATGCTGGGCCCCAATGGCGCAGGAAAAACAACTACCATTCGCATCATTACCACAATCCTGACAGCAGATGCCGGCACCGTGCTTTTCAATGGTCAGCCTTTGACAGTGATCCATGCCGAGAAAATGGGTTACATGCCGGAAGAGCGCGGACTGTATAAAAAGATGAAGGTGTGGGAGCAGCTCGTGTACCTTGCCCAGCTGAAAGGAATGACAGCACGCGATGCTAAGCGCAGTGTTTTTGAATGGATGGAGAAGTTCAACATCAAAGACTGGTGGAACAAAAAAGTAGAAGAACTGTCGAAAGGCATGTCGCAGAAAGTGCAGTTCATTGCAACGGTTATCCATAAACCCCAGCTGATCATCCTCGATGAGCCTTTCTCCGGTCTCGATCCCATCAATTCCAACCTGATCAAAGACGAAATTGAAGAATTGCGAAAAAACGGCGCCACCATTATCTTCTCTACTCACCGCATGGAACAGGTGGAAGAAATCTGCGAAAACATCATCCTGATCAATAAAGGAAAAGTGATGCTGAATGGTGGCGTGAATGCCATCCGGGAGCAGTTTAAAAGGAATGAGTTCAGCATTCATTATGAAGGCAAGGCACCACAACTGTCACCCGAGCACTTCCCCGTGATCCGCGAAACGGATCATGAAATGGTGGTGAAAACAGATTCCCGTTTTTCGGCCAACGACCTGCTGCGGGAGCTGGTAAATCAACAGGTACACGTCAAATCATTCAGTGAGTTGTTGCCTTCCTTGAATGAAATATTTATCACACAGGTAGAGGGACAAAGCCATGAATAAAATACTGCTCATCATCCGCCGGGAATACCTTACGCGCGTAAAAAAAAGAATATTTCTCATCACCACTATCCTGGCACCCTTAAGCATTGGAGTGGTAACCCTGCTGCCCGTTTACCTGGCAAGCCATGGAAGACAGGAAGAAAAAATCGCTGTCTATGATGAGTCGGGTATCTTTTCCACACAGCTCGAAAACAAAAATCACCTGACCTTTGGCCATATCAATGCAGCCACGGTGCCCTACGATTCGCTGAAGAAAAATTATGCATCATCAGGCTTCTCCGGCATCCTGCATATCCCGTCTTATTTCACCATCGAAAAGCCGGCTGATATAGAATATTTCAGCGCCGATCAGCTCGGCCTCATGACGAAACAATCCCTGGAAGGGCAGTTAAATGAAATAATGCGGCGCGGACGTTTGAAAGCGGCCAATATCGCCCCGGAAGTGATGGAAGGACTGAATGCACCTGTTCGCCTCGTTCAGGCAAACCTCTCTATGAGTACTGCGGAAACATCAACGGTATTGGGCTATGTTATGGGTTTCATGATTTATATCGTGATGATAACCTATGGCATGATGGTGATGCGCGGTGTGATGGAAGAAAAGAATAACAGTATCGCTGAAGTCATCACTTCTTCCGTGAAACCATTTCAGCTGATGATGGGTAAAATCGTTGGCATCGCGCTGGTCGGACTTACACAATTCATCATCTGGATTGTATTGTCGGGCGCCATTATCTCGGTGCTGAAAAGCTTATATGGCGGCGGTATCGGCGATCAGGACGTGCCAGCCATGGACCCGCAATATCAGCAACAGGGCTTGTCGGAAATGGGTAGCTTCATCACCGACCTCGATAAACTGCCGCTTTTGCTCATCGCCTTTGGGTTTGTCTTCTTCTTCCTTGGTGGTTATCTTTTATATGCATCCATCTTCGCTGCCATTGGTGCAGCTTCCGGTGAAG
>JBGAWA010000148.1:0-5353 GCA_044227805.1 Chitinophagales bacterium
GGCGACTACCATTACGATCTGAATGGTGCTGACAAATTTCTCTATCTACCCTTTATCGATGCAGGCAGAATGATCATTGGCGGAGAAAGTGCCGGTGCGGTTACAGCGCTTACCACTGTGTATTATGATGCCTGTGATATTGATGAAACCATCAACTATGATCATGCCTTGAGTACTCCGGCTTTTAGTTGTGGAAGCAATGGCAGTTATACTTGCGGAGGCGTGACCGCTGCCTTTGATTTTACTTTTGATGAACAGGAGAACAGCAATGCTGCCTGTAAGGTGGATTTCTTCTTTCCTGCTGCCAACAGCAACTATATCAGTGCACCAATGGAAAAGATTAAGGCAGTGATAAATGTGAAAGGCGGCGTACCGGAAAATTATTTCAATCACTGCACGGATCCTGTATGCCCTCAAAATGATGAAGGATGTTTTGGATGTAGTACCGCACCCTTTAACCTGACCGCAAAATATGTGGCGAACTGCAAGGAGGACAAAATACCAATGATCGCCTTTCACGGAGTTGTGGATGCCACTGTTCCATACTATCATCGTTATCAAACAACCTATGAAGGCAGCACGGAACTGATTAATTACCCTGAGCTTGATAATCAGGGATGCCGGCCTTTTACCTGCAGCAGCAATAACCCTTTTCCTGCCAGGGCATTTTTATTTGGTTCCAGTAAAATTTTCCAGCGGCTTCAAAACAAAGGCGTCTGTGCGGCCCTCTTTGGTGAGGCCGGTGCCGGTCATACTTTCGATGGTGATGGATTGACGAGGTCGTTCATCGCCACGCAAACCACCTTGTTCATCAGGAGCCTTGCTTTCTGCGAAGATGATTGCCAGGCTGTATCGGATGAAGACATCAACTGGTCGGCTGATGCCAGTTCGATTAACCTGAATGCCTGTATGGGCAAAAGTATTGACATCCAGTTTACGGTTGCCAACCTGAATCCTGCCGGTGGTGCTGCCATCACCAGTTTCCAGGTGCAGCCATTCATCGCAAAGGAAGATGATCCCACCAACAACCTGATCAACTTCAAGAAAATGAATAAGCAAGGTCCTTACTCTATATCCAATGACAACTATATACTCTTCAATTTTGAAAATCAGGTTGGCGCTAATTATATAAGTGCAGGAAGTGTTAAAACGGTGACGTTGAAAGACCTGCTGACCACGGCTGTCATAAGCCCTTCAGCGGGCAGCAGCTATTCCATTAGCCTTCGTTTACGGTATCCAGACGGATCACTTTATCATAGCTATATGGATTGTTCCATAAACGTTCCGAATGTATTGCCGGAGATTCAAAAGAATGGATTCACGGATTGCTTCAAGTTGGATGACGGGAAAGTATTCAGCAGCAGACCAGTGGTGATAACCCCCAATCCATCATCACAGCAGTTCAGCATCTATTTTTCGGAAGTGCCTGTTCAAATAGGGATAACCGATGTACAGGGAAGAGTTATTGAATTATGGAAAAACCCTGCAACAGCAATTTTGCAAATCGGAAACAGTTACAAAAATGGGGTGTATTTTCTGATAGCAACATGTAAGGATGGAACGATGGTGAGGGAGAAGCTGATCAAGTCAGAATAAGTTGCCCCAATTATCCAAATGATTGGATGCGTTAAGTAAAAAGCCTTTTACTGTAAAGATGTGTTTGCAGGGAAATGTTGTTGATGTCCTCCGGTACATTGTTCAGTCTGTCCGGTTCTTTTTACTTTTATGGCAAATCAAAGGGTTATATCATGCCATACATTTCACAAAAGGGCCGCATTATGCCGGCTTCACCGATTCGTAAGCTCGTTCCATACGCTGAAAAGGCGAAGCAGCTGGGTCGGAAAGTCTATCACCTGAATATCGGGCAACCCGACATTGAAACACCGCCGCAGGTTTTTGACGCGATGAGGAGTATCAACTTCAAGGTTTTGGAGTACAGTCATTCGGCAGGCATTGAAAGCTACAGGCGAAAGCTGGCAGCGTATTATGAACGATATGATATCCATATTGAACTTGCCGATTTACTCATTACGACAGGAGGCTCTGAAGCCATTACCTTCGGCATGATGTCAACATTGGATGAAGGTGATGAAATTATTATTCCTGAGCCTTTCTACGCAAATTATAATGGCTTTGCGATTGCGTCCGGTGTGGTGATCCGGCCTATTACTTCCTCTATTGAAAATGGATTCGCCTTACCGGCTATCTCGGCATTTGAGAAGCTTATCACGCCGAAGACCAAGGCCATCATGATCTGCAATCCAAATAATCCAACCGGTTATCTCTATTCGCGGGAAGAACTGGAACAATTAAAAGAGATGGTGCTGGAACATGACCTGTTTCTCTTTGTAGACGAAGTGTACCGCGATTTCTGCTACGATGGAAAGAAGCATTTTTCAGTATTGAATATTCCGGGACTGGAAGAAAATGTAATCGTTATCGATTCTGTTTCCAAGCGGTTCAGCATGTGTGGGGCAAGGGTCGGTAATCTGATTTCCAGGAACAGGAAGGTGACGGAAACGGTATTGAAGTTTGCGCAGGCAAGATTGAGTCCGCCTACCTTTGGGCAGATTGCGGCGGAAGCAGCCCTTGAAGTCAGCCCTGATTATTTTGCGAATGTGAAGTCGGAATACATCAGCCGGAGGAATATGATGGTGGAAATGATGAATGCCATTCCCGGCGTTTTATGTCCCAATCCCGGAGGTGCTTTTTATACCATTGCACGACTACCGATTGATGACAGCGACCGGTTTTGTCAGTGGTTGCTTGAATCTTTTTCACACAATAATGAAACAGTGATGCTTGCTCCGGCCACCGGATTTTATGCAACAAAAGGCTTAGGGCTTGATGAGGTTAGGATAGCTTACGTGCTGAATAACAATGAGATGCAAATGGCATTTGAATGCCTTAAGAAGGCGCTTGAAGTCTATCCTGGCAGAAGATGATCTGGCTGCTATAGGTGATTGACTGAATAAAACCATTCAAGCAGGCAGGCAAATTCAACAATCTGAATAATCCAATTATTTTTGCGGCGCGTTAACCCACATCTTGCAAATAAAAACAGCAATGGGTTAAACTAGGCATAGAACTGCTTAGGATTTGCAAAGCATTTTTCCCATGTAAAAATGTTCAGCTCCTTAGCAATGCAGAGTCTTGACGAAGCGGGATTTTTCCATTGAAAAACCCGGGTTTAATATATCAATGATAATTTTAAATAAACAAACTATGGGAATGCTAAAAGAGTACAAAGAATTCATCAGCAAAGGCAACGTAATAGACCTTGCCGTCGGTGTTGTTATTGGCGGTGCCTTTGGCAAAATTGTAGCCTCACTGGTTAACGATATCGTGATGCCCCCAATCGGCTTCCTGCTAAAGGGGATTAACTTCAGGGACCTGAAACTCGTGCTTACCAAGGCAGGAACGGATGCAGCCGGTGCAGCAACACCTGAAGTGGCTGTCACTTACGGCAACTTCATTCAGACATCCATTGAATTTCTGATTGTTGCCTGGGTTATCTTCCTGGTAGTGCGAACCATCAATAAGATGAAGAAGGCGGAAGAGGTTGCACCAGCACCGGCAGAACCATCAGTTCAGGAAAAACTGCTGATGGAAATCCGTGATTCACTGAAGAAATAATTGCATTTTATTCAAAACTTAATCAAGCTTATTCTGATAATGAAAAAGACGCTTCTTTTTTTGATAACGATAGTGTGCGTAGGCATTTCCGCACAGGCGCAGGATTCACTGGTTGCCGTAAAAGATACTGCCTGGCGAATAGGAGGTAATGCTTCATTACAATTTAGCCAGGTCGCTCTAAGCAGTTGGGCAGCAGGCGGGGAAAGTTCCATGTCACTTACAGCTATTGCCAGCGGCTTCGCGAGTTACCTGGAAGGCAAGAACTACTGGAACAGCTATGGCTTATTTACTTACGGCGCCTACCAGGGCCAGTATGATGCGAAGATTAGAAAAAATGTAGACCTGATTGATGTGGGCACCAAGGCCGGACATGAATTAGGGAATAAGTTTTATCTGAGCGGACTGTTAAACTTCAAAAGCCAGTTTGCCAATGGCTACAATTATCCTGACCTGACGAATGTTGTTTCGAAATTTATGGCGCCCGGCTATTTGCTTGCTTCCGTTGGTATTGACTGGAGGCCTGCTCCATATTTTTCGCTGTACATGTCACCGGCAACCGGAAAATTCATCTTCGTTACCGATCAGCAGATTGCCGATCTGGGCACCTACGGCAATACTGCTGCTGTTTATGATACGGCCGGTAATATCATCACGCAGGGCGAAACCATACGCACTGAATTTGGGGCATTGTTGATTGCGACTTTTACAAAAGATCTTGCAAAAAATGTAAACCTCTTTACAAAACTTACTTTATTTGATAACTATACGGATAAGATTAAAGCCAACCGCGACAATATTGATGTGAACTGGGATCTGCTGTTTAATTTCAAGATTAATGCATGGCTTACGGCCAATGTGTATGGTTCACTCATTTATGATAATGATATCTTTATTACCGATCTTGATAAGGATACCGGATTACCAACCGGCACCGGTGGGCCAAGGACGCAGATTAAAGAAGGGCTGGGTATCGGATTGAGTTATCACTTTGGTGATGAAATGAGAACGGCGATGGTAGCATCGCCGTTTTTTTTTGGACTTGTAAAGATGTCGGTTTATAGGCGTTTTTCAATTGAATAATCCCGCTTCGCTGCGGCACAGCTCTGCTAAGGGCTTGCACATTTTTCAG
Source organism: Chitinophagales bacterium (assembly GCA_044227805.1). Taxonomy (GTDB): domain Bacteria; phylum Bacteroidota; class Bacteroidia; order Chitinophagales; family UBA10324; genus JACCZZ01. The sequence goes on from JBGAWA010000148.1 coordinate 4,766, forward strand.
AAAAGAAGATGCTTCACAAATCCTTTGTAGCGCTATCAGGGTTTTGCCCGTAGCTCTCTTGAACTGCAATTACAGGTTTGTTTCTTGCCGACTTTCACGATCGAATCTGTTTCCGGGATTCAGTCAGCCACATAATCCTCCAGGTATTCAAAGCGATTGGTAAGACGTCCGTTCCTGGCTATTGTTGCACGACTGATGATTTCACTGTTTTCCAGCAACAACTCTTCCACTACATATTCAATCAGTTTATCGCCAAATTCCGTAGATGCTTCACGCGGGAGTTCATTAGGCAGGTTACTGACAGCCATCACATCAATCATCTGTGGCTGATAGGGCTTTTCTTCTTTTTCAGTCATTGGGTTGTAACCAAATACCGGTTCTTCAATAGTCGTATCGCGAATGGTGGCCGGCACTGAGCCATTTACATCACAGGTTATATCGGCAATCACGCTGATTCTGAAATCGCTGCTGCGCATATCTTCCTTCGTGAAGAATACAGGCGCTTTCGGATTCCAGAAAATGGCATTCATAAAAATATCGGTAACCTTGGTGAACGGCAGAAAATCAGCCGTATAATTTTCCGGATGA
>JBGAWA010000019.1:0-45594 GCA_044227805.1 Chitinophagales bacterium
CCAGCAACAAGGCATCAGTGATTCAACCCGGATTTTTCAGTGGAAAAATCCCGCTTCGCTGCGACATAGAACTGCTAAGGGTTTGCTCAATTTGTCAAGAAAAGAAAATGTTTCACAAACCCTAAGCAGTTCTACGTCGGGGTTAAACCCGTTGCCGCTTTGAACTGCAAAATGAGGGTTCAACTTTTTCAATGTGGATTCTTTTTCTCACGATGTACAGCAATGAAACTTTTATTTGACCATTTTTGTCTTTGATCCTGATTTTGTATTTACTAATCTCTTAGCTGAAGAAATGCTTGATTCAAAAATTCATCGTTGCGTAATTGTAGGTTCCGGCCCGGCTGGCTATACAGCCGCCATTTATGCTTCCCGCGCGAATCTTTATCCTGTCATGTACCAGGGCATTGAGCCTGGTGGACAACTGATGCTTACTACGGAAGTGGAAAACTACCCTGGCTATCCGAAAGGCATTCAGGGCCCGGAAATGATGGAAGACTTCAGGCAACAGGCAGCCCGGATGGGAACGGATATCAGGTTTGGCTATATCAGCAGCGTGGATTTTACCGGTCCTGTTCATAAATTATTTCTTGATTCGGGAGAAGAAATTCATGCTTACACGGTGATCATTGCAACCGGTGCTACTGCCAAATGGCTGGGACTGCCTTCTGAACAAAGACTTAATGGAAGCGGCGTTTCCGCCTGTGCTGTATGCGATGGTTTCTTTTACAAAGGCCAGGAATTGGCTATCGTTGGTGCCGGCGATACTGCCTGCGAGGAAGCCTTGTATCTCGCCAATCTTTCACCAATGGTTCATATGCTGGTAAGAAGTGAAAAAATGCGCGCATCGGCCGTGATGCAGGAGAGGGTTTTAATTAATCCAAAAATAAAAGTTTACTGGAATACGGAAACTTTGGAGGTGCTGGGTGATAAAATGGTGGAAGGAGTGAGGGTAAAAAATAAAACCACCGGTGAAGTTGCTGATATTTCAGTGAAGGGATTTTTCGTGGCCATCGGGCACCAGCCTAATTCTGCCTCCTTCAAAAACTTTGTGGAGACAGATGAACAGGGTTACATCAAAACCATGGCTGGATCCACCAAAACAAATATCCCGGGCGTTTTCGCCGCTGGTGATGTGCAGGATAAAATCTACCGGCAAGCCGTCACGGCCGCAGGCTCAGGCTGCATGGCGGCACTGGATGCCGAGCGTTACCTGTCAACTATTGGCATTCATTAATGGGCCGCAAATCCTCAGATTAGTAAACTGATTATTGTTATCGTTCCTCACATATGCAAGTATAGACCAACCCGGCAATACCAAAGCCGCTAACATCTCTGACAGGATACAGTTCCAGTATCACTCTATTCTATAAACATGGATTTTTCGCTGAAGAAATCCTGCTTTCAATACACTTAAGAATTGCAAACAGCAGGTTGTTTGCAATAGCGCGGTGGTAAACCCGCATTTTGCGCTTCAAAACAGCAGGGGGCGACGATCAAGCAGTACTCCTTAGGTTTCGTGAATCATTTTCTTCAATGATAAAGAAAGTGTAAACCCAAATCGATTCTCAGGCACTGTCTTCCATTGAAAAATCCTGACTAAAAATCCAGGTCATTCGGATTTCTTATCGATTCGTTTATCTTTGCGCCGTCTTAAAAAAGCCTTCAAAAACATAAGCATGAAGATAGAAATTGAATCAAAACACCTTAGTGATGGGGTGGTGGTTTTAAAACCTGAAGTATTTAAAGATGAGCGCGGTTTCTTCATGGAAACCTTCCGGATGGATCAGTTTAAGGAGATGGGATTACCTACCGATTTTGTACAGCACAACCATAGTGGATCGGTGAAAGATGTGGTGCGCGGCCTTCACTTCCAATGGGAACCCGGCATGGGCAAATTGATGCGTGTGCCGGTTGGTACGGCTTTTCTGGTGGCGGTGGATATCCGTAAAGGTTCTCCGACATATGGTAAATGGTATGGCCGCGAAGTTTCTTCCGAAAACAAGCTGATGATCTATGCACCTCCCAGCTTTGCGCGCGGCTTTGCCGTATTGAGTGATTATGCGGAAATTCAATATATCTGCACCGGCATGTATAACAACAAAGCGGAAAGTGGAATCCGCTGGAATGATCCCGCAATTGGAGTGGAGTGGCCGGTGAAGAACCCGATTCTTTCCAAGAAAGATGAAGTGGCTCAGACATTGGCAGAATGGAATGCGCGCCCAGAATCTGATTTCTTTAAATATTGAGTTGACAACAGTGTTCACTGTATGCCGAATAAGGCGCATTTAGGATCATTTTGATAAATGCTGCTCAGTTTTACCGGCTAACTTGATTGTTAGATTTAAAATTCAATTCAGATAACCCATAAAAAACTAATAAAATGAAAATACTCATTGCAGGTGGTGCCGGTTACATTGGCTCTGCGCTTATTCCTAAAGTACTTGACAGAGGATATGAAGTAGATGTAGTGGATTTGCTTTGGTTTGGAAACAACCTTCCCAAAGAGGTAAAGGTGATTCAGAAGGATATTTTTGATCTGCATGAAAAGGAGCTGGAAGGGTATGACCAGGTGGTGTTTCTCGCAGGTCTCTCAAACGATCCTATGGCGGAATTTTCACCTGCCAAAAATTTTGTGAGTAACGCATCCTCTCCTGCATACCTGGCTTACATTGCCAAGAGAGCCGGCGTTAAACGATTTATCTATGCAGGTTCCTGTTCGGTATATGGTTATACTGTAAATGAATTGTATGATGAAACTTCTCCGGCCGTCTCCAACTATCCGTATGGCATCTCCAAACTGCAGGGTGAACAAGCCGTAATCCAGATGAGCGATAAAAACTTCTCTGTGATCGCTTTCCGCCAGGGAACCGTGAGCGGTTATAGTCCCCGCATGCGACTTGATCTGATTGTTAATACCATGTTTAAGACTGCTGTTGCTACCGGCGAGATCATTATCAATAATCCTTCTATCTGGCGCCCAATCCTTGCTTTACAGGATGCTACCAGCGCTTATATCAGGGCCATTGAATCAGCCGGCGAGATTTCCGGTATTTTCAATATCGCATCCGGCAACTATACGGTAGGTGAGGTGGCTGACTTTGTAAAAGAAGCGGTGGATACTAAAATGAATAAAAAGATTAAGCTGAATATTAAAAATGTGCAGGACTTCCGTAATTACAAAGTAACCAGCGAGAAGGCCACCAATATGCTCAGCTTTAAGCCCATTCATAGTGTTGAATCCATCCTTGAGGAATTGGTACACAACTTTGACAAGTTTAAGGATTTTGACAATCCTAACTATTACAATATCCAGATTTTCAAAAAAATCTGATTGGGTTTTCAATTTTCATGACCGGCTTTATTGCACGCTTTGCTTTGGCTGAAATCCGGTTCTATATCCCTTCCATCCAATAAACTAATTTTATGAAAGTAGCGGTAATCGGTGCCAACGGACAGCTTGGAACAGACATTTGCGAGGTCTTTGCGGCAAAGCATACGGTAATGCCATTAACACATCAGGATATTGAAATTAGTGACATTGATAATGTGAAAAAGGTACTGACTGAGATCAAAGCGGATGCAGTGATTTGCACGGCCGCTGCCCACAATGTCCCTAAATGCGAAACCGAGCCTGACACCGCTTTTAAAATCAATGGTATTGGTTCCCTCAATCTGGCAAAAGTTTCCCATGAACTTGGGTTCAAGCTTGTGCAGTATTCAACGGATTATGTTTTTGATGGCAGAAAAATGAAGCCATACATTGAATCGGATGCTGTGTTTCCTCAAAGTGTATATGCCATTACAAAATATGCAGGTGAACAGTTTATCCTGAATTATTGCACCCATCATTTTGTAGTGCGTGTTTCCGGCATCTATGGTAAGATTCCCTGCCGGGCCAAGGGCGGAAATTTCATCTCGACCATGGTTAAATTATCTAAAGAAAAGCCGGAGGTGCGCGTGGTGAAAGATGAAATATTAACGCCAACTCCAACTAGGGAAATTGCGAAAAACACCTTGTCGCTGATAGAGACCGAAGCCTACGGACTCTACCATATGACATGTGAAGGCGAGGTTTCCTGGTATGAATTTGCACGTACCATTTTCGATACGCTGCAATTGAAAACACCATTGTATGAAGCGAGCGTACAAGATTTTCCATTGGTGGTGAAACGACCATTTTATTCCGTACTGGAAAATCACAACCTGAAAAAAATCAACCTCAATCAGATGCCGGGCTGGAAAGAGGCGCTGATAACATTCCTGAAAGAAAATTACCAGGCGTAAGAAGTCAACAGGCAGAACAGCATAGTTAGCATATGAAAATAGCGATACTCGGCACAAGAGGCATTCCAAGCGGATACAGTGGTTATGAAGCATTTGCTGAAGAACTCGGCGTGCGGCTGGTACAGCGTGGTCATGAGGTCACGGTCTATGCCCACAAAAATATGTTCACGGATTTTCAGCCGTCCTACAGGGGCATTAGATTGAAATATATTCCCTCCATGAAAGGGAAAAACACTTCGCAATTCTCGCATTCTTTTCTGTCAACCTGGAAAGTTATATTTAGCAGTACCGATGTGGTACTGTTTTGTAATGCCGCCAACGGACCCTTCGGATTACTCCTCAGCCTTTTTGGCAAACGCAACTGTATCAATGTGGATGGCCTGGAGTGGATGCGACCCAAATGGAGCAATGCCGGAAAAAAATACTTCTACTTTGGTGCCTGGTGCGCCACGAAATTCTTTAATGTGGTGATCACCGATGCTAAAGGCATGCAGGATTATTACAAGAAGGAGTTCAACTGCGACTCTACGGACATTGCCTATGGAGCGGATCTGAAGTATGCGGAAAACCCGGATGCCATCCGTAAATTGGGACTTGAACCCTTTAATTATTACCTGATTGCGTCACGACTGGTGCCTGATAACAATGCCGATATCATTGTGAAAGCATTCATGAAATCAAATTCTAAAAGAGTGCTGGCTATCGCAGGAGGAACCGTTTACAAAAATCCATTTGAAGAGGAGTTGCGTGCCATAGCCGATCCGGAAAGAATAAAATTTCTTGGTCATATCAACGACAGTAACCTGATCAAGGAACTGCATGCCAACGCATTCGCTTATACCCATGGCCATGAATTTGGTGGTACCAACCCTGCCTTGCTGAAGGGCCTTGCCTATGGTAACTGTGTAATTGCTTTAGATACCGTGTTTAACCGCGAAGTATTGAAAGACGGAGAATACGGTATTCTTTATAAAAAGGATGTCAGCGATCTTGCTGAAAAAATCAACCGCATTGATGGCGACGAAACGCTGGCCCAGTCTTACAGAGACAAATCTCGCAACCGTATCACAGAACGGTATACCTGGGAACATATCACCGATCAGTATCTTGAAGTTTTTGAGAAACTCCTGAAGAAGAGAAGCAGGTAATTACTCCGCTGATTGAACAAAGCAAAAGGACAGTGGGAATTGTGACCATTAAGTCTTCATCTGCCTCAGGATTCTTCATTCAATAATAAGTAAACTGACTCTGTTTTTTCTTCTTAACGGTGATTATACTTCATACAAAGCCATATAACTTACCATTGAAGTGGTGAAACAATCACAGGAAATTCGTAAGGCTCTTTCCATGGCAATATCATACCTTTAATAAAAAAACCATCATGCTACGTTTTTATACACTCTGCACTATCGTGCTTTTTACCGGAATACAGCTGAGTGCTCAAAATTGCCAGACAAATCCTCCCACGGGTTTAAAGCTTAGCAATTTCACATCCTGCAGCGTTAAACTCACCTGGAAATCATCAGTGCCGGATGCAAAATTCCAGGTACGATATAAACCGGCAACTGCCACACAATGGTCGAATTGGATCAAGACAAGCAAGGATACATTCTACACTTTTACCAACCTGGCTGCCGGTAAAAAATATGACTTCAATGTGCAATCAAAATGTACGGATGGTTCTCAAAGCGCTGCCGTGAGCAAGTCAGGAAAAACACTTACTTGCACTTTGCCTGATAACGTGGTGATCAGTGCTACCAGCAGCACGACGGTAAAGATCACCCTGCAAACCACTTGTCCGTTTTCAAATTTCAGTGTCAGATATACAACAGCGGCAGGTGTTTCCACCATCAAATCCTTTCTTCCTGCGCCATCTTACCTGGTGACAGGATTATTGCCTGATTCAACTTATCAGTTTGAAGTAACCACCTGCAAGCTCAATCAAAATAACTGGACTTCACCACAGACCATCCAGCTCCCAAAGTTGCCCAACATCGTTTTCATCCTGATTGATGATGCACGTGCCGACTATTTCAGTTGCTGTGGCGCATTTCCTTTTTTTCAAACACCCAATATCGACCGCATTGCCAATGAAGGAGTGAAATTCAATAAGAGTTATGTGGTCACTTCCATGTGCGCACCCAGCAGGGCTTCTATCGCAACAGGTCTCTTTACTTTAAAGACTGGCGTATTGGAGAACGGCACCTCACTCGACACCTCCAAAACCACTTTCCCGGAAATACTTCATGACAACGGTTATTATACCGCATTGATTGGTAAAAACCACAATACATTTTTGCAGGATGGCAAGGATGAATTTGACTATTCACTGGAATCACACGATGAGAACCAGGGACAAATTAATTTTTTGTACAATGGTGTGATAAAAATCATCAATAAACCAAATGTAGAGACGCTGACTGATTCCGCTATAGCCATCATTAACAGGGTTGATGCGCCATTGCTATTGTGGCTTGCTTACAGAACGCCGCACTATCCTAATGATCCGCTTGCCGCTTACGAGGGAAATATGGCGAATGTGACGCTGCCCTGGAAACCCGATACGGCAAAATACACTGTTAATTATCCTTCATTTTTATACGATGGAAACAATGAGGACCTGCTGCATGGGGAAGCGATGGATTCCACCTATCGCCGTTTGCTGGAAGTGGTGGAAGGCCTCGATAGTTGCGTAGGAATTGTTTATGATGCACTGGAAACTGCGGGCAAACTTGATAACACTTTACTGATTTTCATGTCGGATAACGGCTTTACATTAGGGAGCCATTGGCTGAATGGAAAATCTGTTGCCTACGAGCCATCTATGAAAGTCCCTTTACTGATCCGTTACCCGAATTGGTTTACTGCCGGTACGGTGGTAGATGATCAGATTGCAACAAACCTTGACATAGCCCCGACTGTTTACCAATTAACAGGAATAAATTACACAGGAGCACTGGATGGCGGTTCACTGAAAGACCTTTATGATGGAACCTTCCACCGTTCATCTTTTTATTATCTGATGCTGAATGAAGGGAATGGATCTCCCTCCAAGCGTGCCATTCGCGACCTTCATTATAAATACATCCACTACACCTGCTTTGCAGATACCGTAGAGGAATTTTTTGATATGGTGAATGACTCACTCGAGCTTACCAACCTTGTCAATAATCATAATTATGATGCATTGGTGCAAACCTACCGGGAAAAGTTTGACTCGATACGTCTTGTTTTCGGAGATACCGATCCGGGCCCGGTAAAAAATTGCTATATTTCTCATCCGTTTGTATTGAAAGAAATGCTGGATGCTGCGGAGACGGAACAAACAAAGCCACTCATCTATCCTACGATCACGAGGAACAATATTGAAGTTTTCATTCCCTGGAAACATGCTGAAGCCACTCTGTACAACAGCTTCGGACAAATAGTAGGATTTTGGAAACTGGATGATCCCTTCAGCAAAATTTATTTCAACCCGCTACCGGCAGGAGTTTATTACCTCAGGCTCAACAACCTGACAGCATCGTTCACGGAAGAGTTAATTATTGTGAACGAATAGCCACCCATGATTGAACAGGCTTTGAGTGGCCACGGTTGATCATTGAACAACAGAAGCTGATCAACGCTTAGATTATTCCAGCTGACATCAGTTGCTTTGCTTTCAGTACGGCAATAATAGTGGGCGCATCCATCACCTCATTATTCATGACCATCTGAAAAAGTGTGTCAAACGGAATTTTTTTCACCTGCAGTATTTCAGTCTCTTCCGGCGATGACGCATGGAAACTTAATACTCTCGCCACATAAACAATAGCCTTTTCGTCCGTTCCGGAATTGGAAAGATGACAGCTTGCAATCTGCATCCATTCCTGAGCGGCAATTCCACACTCTTCCAGCAACTCTCGTTTTGCTGATTCTAATGGATCAATCCCCAATGGTCCGCCGCCTTCCGGTATCTCCCAACTGTATTGCTCTACCGGAAAACGATATTGTCCGACCAGCCAGGTATTGTACTGTTCATCTAATGGCAAAATGCAAATTGCCAGGTTTTTGAAATGTACCACACTGTAAATTCCGGGCTTGCCGGCCGGATTGGTTACCTGGTGTTCAACCACATTCACCCATGGGTTGTCGTAATGCTCTTTGGTGGAAAGTATTTTCCATGGATTCTGGTGCATACAGGAAGTTTTTTTAAGACTGACAAAGCTGATTGCTCAGTGTTGGATATGGCTAAATTAAGAAACGACGGCTAAGCGGAATAAACAACATGCAATGAGAGATTAGTATTTCACCATTAATTTTTTTACAAGTTCCGGTACACCTTTACCTGCCTTTGCGGTGATTATTTCAAGATTATTCAGATTCGGCCGGTCCTGAAAATCAGGATCTACCAGGAATTTTATTGAGCGATATGGAGCGCAGTGGATGAGCCCGGCAGCAGGATAAACCTGCAGGGAAGTACCGATAACCACAAGGATGTCCGCTTCACGGCACTTATTGGCTGCTAGATCCATCATTGGAACTGCTTCGTGAAACCAGACAACGTGCGGCCTTAATTGCGACCCCAGTTCGCATAGGTCGCCAGGTTGAATGTCGCCGGTGCAATCATACAACAGGTTTTCATCCGCTGAACTTCTTGATTTCATAATTTCTCCATGCAGATGAATGATATTTTTTGAACCGGCACGTTCATGTAAATCATCTATGTTCTGGGTAATTATTGTAACATTAAATTTCTCTTCCAGCGCAACCAGCGCCTTGTGGGCAGCATTCGGTGTTGCCTGCCGCACATCCTTTCTCCGTTCATTATAAAATCTTAGTACCAATGCCTGATCTCTTGCCCAGGCGAAAGGCGTAGCAACATCTTCAATTCGATAATTCTCCCATAATCCGTCGGCGCCGCGAAAGGTCTTCAGCCCGCTCTCTGCGCTGATGCCTGCACCGGTTAGCACTACAATATTTCTTTTTACCGTCAGCACTTCAAATTGTTGTTCTGTGCAAAAGTAAGCGCCGATCACATTATGAACAGAATATGTTTCGGTTACCTTTGCCTGCATTGGACATCAGCCCTCATCAGTATTGACATGCTGCTTCAAAGACACCTTCTAAAAATATTCATCTCAGCAGTAATCATCATGCTGATTTGCAATGTAGCATGTTGGGCACAAAATCCTGTTCTGCCGCCAACCACTTCGCAACGTCCACATACACCGCCTGTTTTTTTACTCAACCTGACACCTTTGGATGGTGGAAAACCGTATACGATATTTCGTAATACAAAAGTGAATGCTACATTGGTGAATGGGGTGGTTGTTTCAGGAAAGGTAAAAGCAATAAGCAGGGATTCCATCTACATCAACAACAGTTTCTACGCACTGAATAATATAACGGAATTCCGGTTTAATCCAGGCACTGCGCTCGGTGCGGCGGCGGCTATTGGTGCCTGTGTCGGCATCGGCACCATTGCCGTTACAGCAGGTGGAGGCAAAGACGGAGAGCGGTCGGAGGGAGAAGATATTGCATTCTGGAGTGGGGTCGGAATAACAGCCGTGAGCGCTGCACTGCTCATCCCCAATTATTTTATCAAGAAAAAATTCCCACGTACCAGGTATGATTTCCGTACAATTCAGATAGGCGGATAATGGCCAATAAAATCACCGCCCTATGCTACTGAACTTTCGCCGCCACCGAATAGGGATCAACACTGATTTCTGGGCGAACATCAGGTAAAAATTCGAGTGTCGCGAGGTCGATAAATTTCATGAATCCGTTTCTCCCTCCACAATCGGAGACATGATGGGGCGCTGGGCCGCCTGGATTAACATTTCTGTTTGCGATCATCACTATTCCTTCCTCATCATCGACGGCAAGTCCATGTGGCTCAAACAATCCTGATTGCAGTGATTTCACCACTGTCAGATTGTTGTAGTCAATCACATAAACAGAACCCTTGCAAACCGGTTCACTGCATGGATCTTCCATACAGGTTACAAATAAATAAGGCTTGGTTTTCGACATCGTCATTTCAACAGGATAGTGTCCAACCGGAATGATGGTAATCAAAGTATCAGTTTTGGTGTCCATGACCCTCACTTCATCGGAAGCCTGGCAGGTTATAAAATATTTTGATTCATCCAGCGACAGCATAACTTCATGCGGATCAATTGTGCCGTGTAATGTGTTCGGTTGCTGACCCGGTTTTACCACCACTTTATCAATCTGCGGGAAAGACGGATTGCTGATATCAATTTTATAAATGAAGTTGCCATATTGTGCCGTCACATATAAGGTGGTGAATGCATTGTTGACCCAACTTCCATGTGGATTTTCGAATAATCCGCTTCCCTGGTAATACTGTACTAAAGCCATATCCTCCAGGTTGATATAAGCGATCTTCCCTTCATCATTAAAATCTACTGCAAAAGCTGCTTTACCATCACTGGCAATTGCCATGGTATTCCAATTGCCTGCTCCAATATCAATTTGACCTACGATGGAATCACCGGAAGTGCTCAATTTCTGAATGATCGTTCCTGCCACAAAACAAGCATACAAATATTTGCCATCAGGAGAAATTTTTAATTGGTGCGGTACTTCAATGCCTGATAATATGCCAACATCAACATAGCGCATGGCCAGTAAGGTCTTCGTATCAAATACTGTCAGCAGGTCGCACCCTTCATTTGAAACGTAAAATTTCTTTCTGTCCGGGTCTCCGGAAAAAGCGACCGTGCCATTGGCATCAGCCGCACCTGCACTGATCCAGTTATATAGCGTATAATATTCCTCTTCACTCAGGGGTGCCGAATTTACCGGCATGGTAGGCGTAAGTGCAATTCCGCGACTGGTATCCGTATTCACAAAATACATCAGCCAGCTTTGATCTGGCCGGTATGGAATTACTACTGATCCGCTGTTGCCTCCTTCAAACAACTGCTCCCCAGGTTTCCATGGATAGGCCACCCGCTGCGGATTTTGATTTTTGATTATGGCAACCGCTAATTGCATTTTTTGTGTTGATGATATTGCCTACCTGTTCCGGGTAGTTTGACTTATTTGCTTCTGCAGACTTATCCTTTCTGCAACTTTGTATCATCCCGAGAAGCAGTACTGCTGCCATCAGATATCTAACCTTCATTCAGCCGGCATTGTTTAGTATGCTAAACTACAAAATAATAGAACCATACCTGTTTGTATGTTTCTGGACCTGTCGCGGATTCCTGTAAATGATAAAAATTCCACTCATTTGTTCCATTATTGACCGGCGCAATTGTCAATCGATAAATACCTGCTTACACAGCACCATAGCAAAGCTGCAAATGTATATTTTATGCTATCCCTATTACTTATTAATGCGAAGTTCCTTCTTGCGCAAATTAATCACGACGCCATACTCTACAAGCACATCGCAACCCAAAACACCATCAATGCCCGGGAGCTGAATGAGGGAATATGTTTCGTTCACATGCTGAAGGTCCAGCACCGCCACTTTATACGACTTAAGATTCAGTTTCCCGATTCTTAAGTTGTCAATCTCGGTAAATTCACTTTGAATAGTATTCGATCCTACACCGGTGGTAAGTTGTTCGTTGATTTCCAGTTTTTGTTCGGGCAGTTTCTCAATGATAAATTTTTTATCAAGTACAGTTTTGGAGGCGCCGGTATCAATTAATAAACGGACTGTACGATGGCCAATTTTCCCTTCCACAAAAAAGATGATAACCTTCTTCCTGCAAACTCACGGCCTTGATTGGTATCTTGATTTTTTTTGCCATACCTTATCAGTTAAACAATAGATTAACAATCCTGCATCAGCCATGCAGTAAGAGAGATAGTGGGTAAGAAATGAAGAGGGTGGCTGATAAAATCAATACACCTTCAACTGGAACAGTAATAATTTTATACCCACATTTTGCAGTTCACAACAGTGTGGGGATTAACCTGGCTTAGAGAAGTGAGATGTTTCTATTGAAAAATCCCTGTAAAATGGTTGATCTAAGCGATTAGTTTCATCTTATCAAGTACGTCCATTACCTCCTTCACCGAAGCAGCCGATGCATTAAGCAAATCCATTTCCGCAGCATCGAGGTTAAGAGTAATAATTTCTTCGATGCCCTTTTTGCCAAGTTTCACCGGCACACCTAAATAAATGTCCTTCAATCCATATTCGCCCTGCAACCAGGCGCAGCAAGGATAAATCCGTTTCTCATCCTTCACGATCGCCTCTACCATCTGTGCTGCAGCAGCACCGGGAGCATACCAGGCACTCGTTCCCATCAGGTTAACCAACTCTCCGCCACCTTTCTTGGTACGCTCAATAATAGGATCCAGCTTGTCCTTTGAAATGAGATCTGTAACCGGAATACCGGAAACAGTCGTATAGCGTGGCAACGGTACCATGGTATCGCCATGTCCACCCATCAGCACTGCCTGAATATCTTTAGGAGAACAATTAAGTGCTTCCGCAAGAAATGCCTTATAACGCGCCGTATCCAGAATTCCTGCCATGCCAAAAACGCGGCCGGGTTCCACTTTAGCCGTGAGATATGCGCAGTAAGTCATAACATCCAGCGGGTTGGAAACCACAATCAGTATCGTATCAGGTGAATATTGCATCACTTGCTCCGTTACCGATTTTACTATGCCTGCATTCGTGGAAATAAGATCATCGCGGCTCATGCCGGGTTTCCTGGGCAAACCGGACGTAATCACCACTACGTCAGAATTCTTGGTCGCGGAATAGTCATTTGTTACGCCCCTTACCCGCGTATTAAACATGTTAATAGGTGATGTCTGCCAGATATCCAGCGATTTACCTTCCGCAATACCTGGTTTAATGTCCACTAATACAACCTCATGTACATAATCATTGCGTGCAATCACATCGGCGCATGTTGCACCTACATTGCCGGCACCTACAACAGTAACTTTCATTTGAATAGAGTTTTAGCGTTAAAAACGAGCGCTAAATTAGAAAACAAAATTTACGGAAGGAGGGAAGCGGCTGATTTTTCTAAATAGGTGTACCGCCTTACAATACATGATCGTTTGGATATACAGGCGAGATGCTCGAGGAGATTTCTTTATCTGATGTTGCCTGTTCTGTAGTCAGCAAATGCAAGAATTCTCTTGATTTCCTACCTTTGGTTTTGCCACCCAATAAACTAACCATGAAATTTTTATTACTGATTTCAATATTGATATTCAATTTTGCAGCCGCTCAAGCTCAGCATCCATGCGGCACGGAACTAACCGATGCCATGAAATCCCGCCTCATGGAATACCAACTGCATAAAACGGAATTCGCAGGTGCGGCCACTGACAGAGTAGCGAGGTATGTTCCGATTAAATTCCACATAGTGGGTAAAAGTAACGGTTCAGGTCATTACAGATTGGCTTATATCTGGCCTTTACTGTGTGAATTGAATATGAAGTACGCCTTTGCCGGAATCTATTTTTACGTGTATGACGATATCCACTATATTGATAACGACGATTACTATGATCATGACTTCAACTCCGGTGATCAGATGATGAATCAGAACAATGTAGATGGGGTGATAAATGTCTATATCGTAGATGATCCTGCCGGTTATTGTGGTTATTATACTTATGGTCCGGATGCCGTAACTGTAGCTAAGTCATGCAATGCCCCTGGAAGCACAACCTTAGCTCATGAACTCGGTCACTATTTCTCTTTGCCACATCCATTTGATATAGTTGGCAGTCAGAAAGAGTTTGTGAATGGTACTAATTGCAGTTATGCGGGCGATATGTTTTGTGATACCCGTGCTGATTTTCTTGATTATCGCTGGAATTGCCCCTATAACGGCACTGACACAGATCCTAATGGCGATGTGTATGATCCTGATGAAACATTGTTCATGAGCTATTCCTATGATAATTGCCAGACGCGTTTCAGCAATGAACAGATTGATGCTATGAATTATAACCTCTCTTACGAACGGACCGATTTGCTGAATCATCCGGCACCGGACATATCTCCAATTACAAGTATGGTACAGCTTACTTATCCGATTGATTCAGTCAATGATGTCCCGCATGATTTTATACAGTTCAAATGGGAACCCGTAGCCGGTGCAGTTTATTATCATCTCGAAGTAACCCGTGCTCCTACATTTGGGTCTGAACCTACCGAATTAGACCTAATTATACATGGTACAGCCTTCACAACCGCATTGGAACCGAACAAGAAATATAACTGGCGCGTGATTCCTTTGAAAGATGGTTATACCTGCACTTCATGGTCACAGAAGGAAACTTTTTTTACTGTTTTGGGTACTGGCATCAATGCAATACAAACCGGTCAGGCTGACCTTCGTATTTTTCCGGAAATAGTGGCCGCGGGAAAATCTCTTTCGATCTCATTTAATGCATCCCAATCAGGAAAGACTGAGTATTATGTTATCTCCTCTGAAGGATTAACCTGTAGCAGAACGGCAGTGAATTGTATCGCTGGAGAAAACACATGGAAAGTACCGACAGGCGGATTGGCTGCCGGAATGTATCTGATAGTTGTTGCTTCAGACGGCAATCTTTACCAGCAAAAAGTAATTGTTACAAAGTAAGGGAAACAGCTCCCGTTAGATTCCGATCTTGTCTTCCACTTCTTTTTTTCTTGCATGAATGATGACAAACTCAATAATCTTACCTGCAATATCAACACCGGTAGCTTGTTCGATTCCTTTGAGTCCGGGTGATGAATTGACCTCCAGAATCAGGGGGCCGCGGGAAGAACGCAACAGGTCAACTCCCGCAATCTTCAGCCCCAGTACTTCTGCCGCCTGAATGGCTGATTTTTCTTCTTCCGCTGACAACTGCACGATTGTTCCTGATCCGCCTCTATGAAGATTGGAGCGGAATTCACCTTCACGGCCCTGCCTTTGCATAGCTCCCACTACTTTACCATCAATTACAAAGGCTCTTATATCAACTCCCATGGCTTCTTTAATGAACTCTTGCACGAGTATGTAGATATCTTGCCCGAGGAAGGCCTCTATAATGGACCTGGCACCACGATCGGTCTCCGCCAGTACTACCCCAATCCCTTGCGTTCCCTCCAGCAGTTTTATCACAAGGGGCGTTCCGCCAACCATTTTAATCAGGTCGTCAACATTTCTGGAATTGTCCGCGAAAACTGTCTTCGGAATGCCAATGCCTGCCCTGGAAAGCAACTGCAGGCTCCGGAGTTTATCTCTTGATCTTACTATCGCTTGTGATTCATTGGCCGAAAAGATGCGCATCATTTCAAATTGACGGACAATCGCTGTTCCGTAGAAAGTGACGGACGCTCCGATTCGAGGCACTACCGCATCTATGTCAATTACTTCCTTTCCGGCAAAGTGAATTGATGGCTTGGCCTTCTCAATCGATACATAACATTTTGTATGATCCAGTACTATCGGTTCATGACCGGCGGCAAGCACGGCTTCCTGCAACCTTTTGGTAGAGTATAATTTGGCGTCCCTGGAAAGAATGGCAATTCTCATAGCTAAGTTCGCTTTAGCAGCAGGCAGGAATGATAACTGTCAGGGAAGTTACGGTTGTTCTGCCGGATGCTTTATCGCTCAATTTTGTTGAATTAAATACTTCAGTCTCTATTGATTTTTTGATGATTGCCTGTTCATTTTTGTGGCTTTCATCTTTTCCTGGAATGACAAGTTCCGCTTGGTCACATCAATGATAAATCGATCCCTTAAAACCTTTCTGCCAATTAAGACCGGGTATTTCATGGAGGAGCGATCAGTTAGCGCCAATTCAATCACATAACTTTTACCAAACAGGCAGATGGCTGTCTTAACAAGATAACGATACTCAACCTGGCCAAAAGAGTTTTTAACCTGCTTGCTTTCGTAAACTTTACAATGCTGTGTAACCGGCTTATCATCGGTATAAACAGTAAACCGTACGGCATGCGATCCGTTCTGATAATAGGCATGAATGTTTTCACAATGTATGGATGATGTATATGCCCCGCTGTCAATCTTTGCATCAATGTCAAAAAGCCCCCATTCAGGGAAATCAATCTTATCAGTTCTTCCAATTGTCAGCTTTTGCCTGCTATTCATCTTGTAAAGATTGCAAATTTTGTTTTTGAAGTATCCGGACTAAAAAAGCACGCTGATTTGAGTAATGGCGCTGCCATCATCTTTTCACACACAGGGAGCCTGGATTTTTTATCTCCGTTACTACCTCTGTTAGTTGAGTTGATTATGATGAGTACTGAAAACAGAAAACGTGGGAAACCTTGAATATGTCAACGCTACTAACAACCCTTCAACAACAGCACCTAATAAGATGGGGTCACGCCATTTTTATGGTGTTCTCAGTAGTAGTATCTTTGCCGCCATTGACTTGTTGAGCGGGAAGCCGGCAAGATACCTATGAGTGATAATAACAAATAGAAATAATGAGCAGGAACGGTAAAATATTGGTGGCGATGAGCGGTGGTATTGACAGCACAGTGGCGGCTGTCATGCTTCATCAGCAAGGATACGAAGTGGTCGGCATCACCATGAAAACATGGGATTACACGTCCTCAGGAGGCTCAAAAAAGGAGACAGGCTGCTGCAACCTCGATTCCATCAATGATGCACGTCAGCTTGCCGTTGACCTTGGATTTGCACACTATATTGTTGATATAAGGGAAGAGTTCGGTGATGCGGTGATTGAAAATTTTGTGGAGGAATATATAGCGGGAAGAACTCCCAATCCTTGTGTGCTGTGCAACACGCATATTAAATGGACTGCTTTGATTAAGCGCGCCAGGCAGATGGATTGTGAATTTATTGCTACCGGTCATTATGCACAGGTACGTGAATCAAATGGCCGGTTTGTAGTTTCAAAAGGTATAGATAGCTGGAAAGATCAGTCCTATGTTTTATGGGGACTTGAACAGGAGAACCTTGCCATCAGCAGATTCCCGTTAGGTGGATTTCACAAGAAGGATATTCGCAGCATGTGCCTGGAATGGGGTTATACCGATCTTGCCAGGAAAAGCGAGTCCTATGAAATCTGCTTTATTCCCGATAACGATTACCGTGGATTCCTGAAGAGAAGAGTGCCAGGCCTGGAAGAAAAAGTGAATGGCGGCAAATTCGTAACAACAGGTGGAGAAGTGGTGGGTACCCATGAGGGGTATCCTTTCTATACGATCGGCCAGCGCAAAGGTCTTGGCATTGCTTTGGGAAAACCTATGTTTGTTACAGATATTATTCCCGAAACCAATACGGTTGTACTGGGTGAGGAAGAAGCACTTCGCCGGAGTGGTATGATTGTCGGAGGTATTAACCTTCAGAAATATGCCCGCATTACCGATGGGTTTGAAGCAATTGCAAAAGTGCGCTATAAAGATGCGGGAACACATTGCAGACTATTCAATGCTGACGGAAAAATCAGGGTTGAATTTCAGGAAGAAGTGAAAGGCATTGCTCCCGGACAGTCTGCCGTATTTTACGAGAGTAATGATGTTGTGGGTGGTGGAATTATCCATTCAAGTTTCCAATACTAAAAATTAATAATGGTCACAAAACCCCTGTATAATAAATGTTTGTCAACGATCATGCTGTGCTTCATAGCATGTTGCTGTGCGGTAACTAATTTTTCGTGTAAAAAAGCATCTATTCAGCCGGTACCCGTCGATGAAAGTTATTTCCCACTGGTTACCGGCAAATACATCATCTATGACGTGGATTCCATCGTGATCAGCAATTTCTTCGATACCACAGATACCACTCATTTTGAATTAATGGAGCAGGTTGATTCTCCTTATATGGACGCCGCCAATCAGCAGGCATTCAGAATAATCAGAAGTAGAAGAAATTTGCCGACTGATCCATGGGTCATCACTGACATCTGGTCAGCCAAACTTACCGCGAACACGGCAGAAAAAGTAGAGGAGAATCTCCGGTTCGTGAAGATGAATTTTCCGGTTTTGTTAAATAAGTCGTGGAAGGGCAATAGCCAAATTAACACTGACAGTCCGTTGGTTTACCTCGCAGACTGGGATTATCAATACACGGAGGTAAATATTTCACTCGAAGTAAATAATACTTTATTTGATTCGGTGGTAACAGTTACTCAGCATAAAGATATCAATGCCATTCAAACCACCTTTTATCAGGAAAAATATGCAAAGAATATTGGACTTGTTTTCAAAGAGGAGCAGAATTATGAAACTCAGCCAGGGCAATATCCTGATGGTTATATTCTAATTATGAAAGCAAAGGAGCATAACTGACTCATCCCTTGAGCGCACATTTTGCAGTTCAATACAAACTTGGGTTTATTCCCATCCCAGACCTGCTTAGGATTTGTAAAGAACTTCCCTATCTATCAAAAAATAGAAACTCTTTGACATTTCTCCGTAGAAGAGAAGCTGGATTCTTGCCAGTAAAACCCCGGGTAGAACAATTCTCCACTCAGAATGGATTTAGATTTCTTCCCGGTTACGCTCGAATCCATATTCCCGCTCCACCTTGCAGATCCTGATCTTATAGGCGGCATACCAGGCAGATCTGCCCTTATGCTGGGCATCAAGATGTTCGCTGTTTTGTTTCCAGGCTTTTATGAAATCCAGGTTTTCCCAATAAGAAACCGTTATGCCGGTTGATTCACGGGCAGTCTCCATGCCAAGAAATCCAGGTTGTTTGGAGGCCAATAAAACCATTTTATCCGCCATTATTTTATATGCAGGATCGTTTTCCGCCAGCAGGGAAGTGAAAATGACTGCATAATAGGGCGGAGATGGAGTAGCTGCTATCATTACCTGCACATTTAAATGTGTAGTGGTTTCCCGGTGAATACCGCGTCGAGAAGTTAATCGACTACAATTTTCCGGGCTTCATGTGTTGTATCACCGATCACTTCAATAAGGTAGAATCCTTTTGTCCACCCTGAAACATCCACCGAAAAAGAAGCATCCGATGTATCGATATTTCTTTGTTCATACATCACCTGGCCTATCATATTTCTAACAATGACGCTGATTGGTTCACTGCTATTGTCAACAGCTACATGAAGCACATCACTCGCCGGCACCGGATAAGCAGTGATGGAAAGTGACGGAAGACCGGTTAATGCACCCGATAATTTCTGTGGGGTTACAAAAGTTTTGGTATCCGAAATGGCTGAACTAACCAAAGGAGCTTTATGACAAATGGTTTTAATATTCCACTCATAGGTAGTTGCCGGCAATAACCCAAGGATTTTTATTTTAGGCGCTTTGATATTTTTTGTTTGCCACACATTTGTTCCAACCGGCCGGTAGTTGACGAGATAGCTGATGGCTCCGGTAGCAGGCTGCCAGCTCAATATCATTTTATCTGGTTTTTTGGTGGCTTTCATGGTGAAGCCTGAAACACGGCTGCAGGGATCCCAGTCAAACTTAAAAGTCCGGTAACTCTTTTGACCTGATTCATCAAAAGTCATTTCCCACACAATATTCTTATTCACATCCACCTCCGTCATATTGGGAATTCCTTTGTCGAATACGATAGTTCCCCAGCTGATCATGGTATTCCCGTTAGGCAACCGTTGCGCATTACCGGAAGCACGCGCAAAAACTTTATTGCCGTTTACATCAGGATGCTCGTAATACCAGACCAATGTTGCCACTTTGTTAACTTCATCTACCTGATATTCTTTGGCACTTGAAATTTGCGTAGGAAGATAGTTACCATTGTTAAGAATGGTGATGTTGCCATTGGCGATTCTTCTTACATCGTGTTGCTGTCTAAAATGTTCGGGGATATTATCATTGACAAAAGTAAATTGATTGTTTTCTCCTCCCATTCGCCAGATAATATCGCCCGTTTGCCGGTTGATTTTTGTCAGTTCATCCATGCTGCGGCTGGAGATCAGTATGTTTCCGTCGAAATCTCTTTCTACTGTATTGCCGTGCACATAGTCCACCTGGCTATTGGTTAACGGAGTATATTGATTGGCATCTGTGATCTGGAAATGATCCCAGCTTCTCCATTGAAAAACCACCTCTTTGCTGGCATCCAGCTCCTGAACAATCAACCCCTTTACAACGGCTATCGGGCTACCGCCATAGGCGGTCATATCTATAACTTGATCATCGTAAGCAATCAGCAAACTATGACCATCTGGGAATATCTGGAAATCATGACCATTGGTTTCAACTTCATAACCATTGCCACACTGTACCGAATCGATCTCATTATAATTAGAATCAAGAATTTTCCAGAATGAATTATTGTATTGAAAGAATGATAAATATCCATTGTGGTTGAGCTGAAAGGCATGCCCGCTGCTGACTTCATCACGCGCGAAAACCAATGTTCCGTCATTTTCAATAATGGTAGGGAAAGAATTGGTGTCGTCAGGGTTATTCTCATTCTGATTGCAGTAGAAGATCCTTCCTGGCGTAGCATTATTATTTACGTTGATAACAAAGGTGGGAAAGGAGTCAGGGGTCTCAAAAAATCCCTTTTCTGTATTTGCTGTCGGATCATAGCCGAATGATTCAATAAAATTATCAAGCCTGCTTTGCTGGATTCGAACAGCGTCCTCCGGAGAAATGGCATCATGTATGGAAAAAGTGAAAGAAGTTCCATTGATTATTTCTCCTTCCACACTCCTTAATTTAGCATTCACGGTAACCGTTACTGTTTCGCCATAAGCAAATACCGGCTCAGGGTGTATGACTATTGTTTGTTTATCATCGGATAATCTGGCTTGCCAGTTATGCTTACCGCTCAGGGAACCAGTAATGTTCAGTAGTTGCTTATCAGCGACGGTTGCGGCATTAATTTGTTTACCGCTATTGAGAATAATATTAGTCTGCGGGTTGTGATATTTTGAATACGGCATGGGACTGACAAAGCTGAATTGTGCCGTACAAATACCGATGGATAGTAAGCTAAAGAATAGGGTTGTAATTAATCTGTTCATAACGCAGGTAGATTATTGTGTTGAAAAATAATAACGGGAAAACAAATCAGACCGGCCATTTTCATTACAGCAACAAGCCACCTAATTGCATTTATCGCTGTACTTGAAACAAACCCTTTACTGGAGCAAAAGGTGGATCTGTCTGATTAATGAATCATCAACTGTTGCATACTTGTATGAACTCCGCTACATGTCTTCAAGGTATAAATTCCATCTGGTAAACCGGGGAGGCTCAAAGCATGCAGGTTTTTTCCGGCAGTTGCTTTGAATGCTTCTTGATAGACTACCTTGCCCAACAGATCAATAACAGAGAGGCTGACAAGATCGCTTACCGGTGTAACAATTTCTACTGTCAAACTGCCTGAAGCCGGGTTGGGGTAGATGGAAATGGATGCCGTACTACCTTCCGTTGTGTAGGTACCTGTTGGAATAGAGTTGAACTGATGTATGGCTGTGATAGCGGAAGTATCCGTAAACTTTTCGCAGATGGTCTGCACGCGCCAGTCATAAAACACTTCGGGAATGATGTTATCAAGGGTGATGAAATTATCCGGTGTTTCAATGGAAATCCAATCCAGTTCTGAGGCAAGTTTGTATTGAAAAATGTAAGTGGAAGAATTACTTGCATCCCCCCATTCAAGTAATACGGAATCCTCTGAGAGAAAGGTGGCCGATAAAGAACTGTCAACCGGTACTGAGCAACGTACAAAATCAAACTTATAAGTGCGATAACTCTTTATACCTGCAGTATCAAATGTCATTTCCCAAACGATGTTTTTGTTGTAATCCACTTCTGTCATGGACGGGATATTTTTGTTCCAGTAAATGGTTCCCCAGCAAATCATGGTGTTGCCATTTGGCAGGCGTTGGGCATTGCCACTGGCACGTCCGAAAACGTGGTTAGGTCCGACGTCGGGATGTTCATAATACCAGACCAGCGTGGCCACCTTGTTCACTTCATCCAGGTTATATTCTTTGGCACTGCTGATTTCCGGTGGCAGCTTATTTCCGTTGTTAAACAGTGTTATGTTTCCATTTGCAATTCGCCTCGCATCATGCTGCTGGCTGAAATGCTGTGGAATATTGTCATTAATAAAAGTGAATTGGTTGTTTTCACCACCGAGGCGCCAGATTATTTCGCCTGTTTGCCGGTTGATTTTGGTTACTTCATCCATATTGCGGCAGGAAATAATAACGTTGCCATCTAAATCCCTGCTGCAGGCATTACCATGTACATAATCCACTTTTGCATTGGTCAGTGGGGTCCACTGATTGGCATCGGTATATAGAAAATGATCCCAGCTTCTCCATTGAAAAATCACATCCTTGTTGGTATCAAGTTCCTGCAAAATATATCCTTTGACTGTTGCATCCGGGTAACCACCGTAAGCAGTCATATCAATCGTCTGATCATTAAAGGCCTGTACAAAATAATGCCCGTCGGCATACATCTGAAAATCATGGCCATTGGTTTCCACATCATAGCCGTTGCCGCAATGCACTGAGTCAATCTCATTAAAATTTGAGTCGAGGATCTTCCACCAGCCATAAGCATAGCTGTAGTAGCTCAGGTAGCCACTTTCATTAAGTTTGAAATCATGACCATCCTTCCCTTCATCACGTGCCCAATAAAGTGTTCCGTCATTCTCTATGATGGCGGGAAATGAATTGGTGTCATCTTCATCTAACTCCTGCTGTGTTCCGAAAAAAATTCTGCCCGGCGCCGGATTGTTATTGACATTTATGACGAAGGAAGGAAATGAATCAGGTGTTTCAAATAACCCTTCCTGAGGATCTACAATAGGATCGTATCCAAAAGACTCTTTAAAATCTTCCAGCCTGTACTGACTGTATTTCGCCTTCTCCTCGGGAGTCACCTCTTTGCGGGTCTGGAAACTAAACGAAGTTCCGTTGATTTGGTTGCCGTTTGCCGCTTTAAGATTATTGCCTATTACCACATACACATTTTCATCGTAGGCAAATACCGGTACCGGTTTAATGACTACGGTTTTATGATCATCTGAAAGACGCGCCTTCCAGGTATGATTGCCACTTACAGATCCGACTATTGTAAGCAAGTCTGCCCCATGAATTGATGATTCATCAATTAGCTGTCCGTTAAGCAGGATAATATTGGTTTCAGGGTTATGAAATTTTGAACCCGGCATCGGACTTACATAACTGAATTGCGCGAAAACAAATTGAGTCGAAATTGCAAAAGCAAAAAGTGAAGCGGTTATTTTCATGTTATTGGATTTTATGGAGGTGTTTGCCTTTTTATTGGAATGTGGTGATGGAAAACTAGACTGTGTTTGAAACGAATTAATGAACCAGCAGTGGACGAGTAATCACGGTCTGCCCATTTGAAAGTTGAACTGAATACATACCAGGCGTCCAATTGTAGAGTTGCAATGGCACCAAACTTCTGTTTGGTGTAACCGTTATTTCCTTTTCAAGGATCTTTTCACCCATGATATTTGTGATGAGAAGATCAAAATTTCCGTTTTCAGGAACTATGACATTTAAATTGGTAACACCCGTTGCAGGGTTTGGGTATATGTTAAGTCCGATGCTTTTCATATGTACTGAAGACAGGCCATTGAATATAGTGTTAAACACGTGAATGGCAGTTACAGCCGAAGAATCATTGTAAGCTTCACAAACACTTTGTACACGCCATTCATATACTGATTGCTGTTGAAGTCCATTTAAAGAAATTGAATTCGTCTCCAGAGGTATGCTGATCCAATCCGGAGCCCCAAACAGTCTGTACTGGAAAATATAAGATGTAGCATTATTGGAATTGTCCCAGGCAAGATCAACTGAGTCGTAGCCTACATAGGTTGCTAGCAGGGAGCTATCCGCAATAAACCCGCAACGGATGAAGTCAAACTTAAAGGCCCGGTAGGTCACGAGTGTGCTGTCCGTGTAGCGCATTTCCCAAACAATATTACCAGCGCTGTCAACCTCCGTAATATTTGGGAACGGTGCAAGGTGCGTGTTTGTAAGAAGCCCCCAACCGATTAGCCAGTTTCCGTTAGGTAAAAGTTCCACATTACCCATCGCTCTTCCATAAACATAGTATTCAGACACCTGGTTATAGCCGGTTATTTTAGGATGCACATATTCCCAAACGAGGGTGGCTGTTTTTGTCGTTTGATCTAACGAATAAATTTTCGCGGAAGAGGCTTGTGGGACCTGGTAATTAGCATTGTTGAACAGCGAATAATTTCCATCTGGCAAAAGGCGGAAGTGATGCTGGTAAAAAAAGTGATTCACACCGGTTTCATTGGGAAATGTGAAATCGTTGTTTTCACCTCCCATTTGCCACATTATTTCACCCGTTAACTTATTAATCTTCAATATTGAGCTCAAATGCCGGCAGGAAACAAGCAGGTTACCGTCCGTATCAATATCAATAGAATTACCATGTACATAGTCGATTTCAGGAAGGGTAAGATTAACATAGTTATCTACAGCGTCTGTAATTTCCAGATGATCCCAACTTCTCCATTGAAAGACTACATTGCCGGCTTCATCCAGTTCTTGGAGCACTAATCCCAGTACCACCGCATCTACAAGGCCACCTGCTACAATAACAGACATGTCTACGATCTGTGCGTCATAACACATCAGGAAAGCATGTCCGTCAGGGTAAACCAAAAAATCATGTTCATCACATGGATAACCATTACCCATATAAAATTTCTTTACCAGGTTATAGCCCGAATCCATCATGGCAAAAGAGCTATCACTTTTATCAAAATACGTAAGGTACCCGTTAAGATTAATTTTAAAGTCAATACCCGCCATCTCGTCAAATTCAGCATAGATGGAATCTCCGTTGTTACCCATGATTTGCCGAGCAAAGCAGATATTATCGTTCAATCGCTGGTTACGCATAAACACAGGTGCTACATATTCATTTCCGGTTGAAGTGATCTCTGTCTCGGGAAAATTACATTCAGGAGGCATCTTGGCAGCGTTAGAAGGTACTTCCGGAGCAACTCCGAATTCTTCTTCGCGGCAACGCTGATACGCTTTGTGGATGGCTGCTGTCGTCTCCGCTGTTCTAGCTGGATGAATCTGAAAGGAGAAAGAAGTACCTGTAATGATTTCGCCCGACATTGTTTCAAAGCTATCTGCCACACTAACCTGAACTGTTTCATTAAAAGCAAAAGGAAAAGCAGGATATAACAGAATCGTTTTTTGATCGCCCGAAAGAACAATGCGGCAAGTATGCTCACCACTTATGGAACCTGTAATTTGCACGAGAGGCCCTTTTTAGTGACTTTTCATTCACTGTAAGCGCACTCTTCAGAATAATATTTGTTCTTGGATTGTGATACTGGCTATTGGTACCGGTGAGATAAATTGGTATTGTGCAAAAGCACTATAAATAAAAAAAAGGTTCAGGCATGCACCTAAAATTAATCTGGAAAAAGTACTCATATACAGCTACTCATGGGTTGGTTAGGTAATTCAAAAAATGAATCCGTGCTTTGCTGACCGAATCCGGACTTGCTGCCAGTAGTTTCAGTTGTATTGTTCTTCGAACCTAATTAGAAGCTGCTTACCCGTGCTGTTAACTAAAAGCGCTGCAAATTAAGTGAATTTTAAGAATTGAGTTTCAGGTAATCAACATGGCATATTGAGAAGTGTACACCTGACAGGAGAGTGGGTGTTAAACGCCAATGAACTATCCGGTGCTACTTGAGAAAATCGAATGCTGTGCATTTCGGTTTTTTAACCGATTAAGTTTCAATAATTGGTCAATTGCAATAAAGCAACGGGGCATGTTAGGCACATTTAACAGCGGATGGGCGGGCGGTCTAATTTAAAATTTTCTCCGTTGTATTTTCTTTCTATTTTTGAAAATGTTAAACCAAAACCAATCTGTCTCATGAAAAAAATTTTTCTCTCATTCATTGTGTTAACATTCTTCAGTTCACTTTCATTTGCCCAGCTTTCCATAAGTACCAAGAAGGTGCTGAATGGTCCTTTCTGTGCAGGAGCATCAACCACGGTTGGATATATCGTTAGTGGCGCCTTTAACCCAGGCAATGTCTTTACTGCAGAACTTAGCGATAAAGACGGCAATTTTACATCACCTACAGTAATAGGTTCAATAGCTAAAACCACCAGTGGTAACATCAGCTGCAATCTCCCGTTAGGGTTACCATCGAGCAACAAATACAGAATCAGGGTGGTTGGAAGTAATCCTGCAGTAATAGGATCACAAGCCCAGAATAAGGTTGCTATCAATCCAAAACCAAATGGTTTATCAGTAACCGGACTAACTGCTTGCTCAGCTACGTTAAACTGGGTGGCTTCCACAACCGCAGCATCCTATAAAGTACAATACAGAGTTACCGGTAGTGGAACATGGTCTTCCACCTATGATGCTGGAACGGCTACCAGCTATGAATTTACCGGGCTTAGCTCATCCACCAGCTATGATTTCCAGGTTCGCAACCAATGTGCAAATGGAGAAAAAAGTGACTGGACGAAAGTAACAGCAAGTACCACAGCATGTCCTGTACCTGCGAGTTTCATTGTAACAGATATCGGACTTACTACCACCTCACTTGATTGGGCCAATGCGAGCTGCAGTGACGGTTATCTTTTTCAGTATCGTGGATTCGGCGAACCTGACTGGATATCACTTACTTCAGCCACGAGCAACATTAATCTTACCGGTCTCTTCGCAGCAACTCTATACGAGGCTCAGGTGGCGACAGATTGTGGTGTCAATAATTCCGCCTGGTCGTCTTCCATCATTTGGGAAACTAAATATTTCAAGGTAGCAGGAGATGCTGCAATGGAAGCAACGTTTAGGGTTTTCCCCAATCCTTCTTCAGGCGCATTCAGCATCAGCTACAATAGTTCAACGGATAATGCACCGGTTGAAATTAATGTTCAAAACATCTATGGCCAGATTGTATACAAAACGGAAAGGCAATCTGTAACCGGTGTGAATGAAGCGCAAATAATACTAAATAATGCGCCGGCCGGACTTTATTTTGTAAGTATAAGATCTGAAGGCAAAGAATTCAAGACTTCATTGATGATTGATTGATTGATCAGCAGTCAACATTTTATTAAATCCCGGGTAACCGGGATTTTTTTTGCTGCCTATTATTTCATCCCGGATTTTTCAGTGGAAAAATCCCGCTTCGCTGCGACTTAGAACTGCTAAGGGTTTGCTCAATCTGTCAAGAAAAGAAAATGCTTCACAAACCCTAAGCAGTTCTACGTCGGGGTTAAACCCGTTGCCGTCTTGAACTGCAAAATGTAGGTTCATGATAATTTCAGCAAGGATATAAGGATATTACGCAATGGATCAATGAGTTGCCCTGTAACGCCGCTTAATTTGAGTAATTGGTTCTGTTTGCCGTAGCACAGCCATAAATATGAATAATGTTATGCAAACTTACGGTATTTCATACCGCGTTGTGCCGGAATGAAAGGTGCGCCATGAATGCCAGAATTCCTGATAGCTGGACACTTTATTGAGTTTGCTGCCGGAAAGTTCCCCTGCAATACATTCTCCTGAATAGTTCCATGTGGAATGGGTTAATTGATCATAGAAGTACGATGTAGAATCATGCTTAATGAAATTCAGCGTGATACCGTTGACGCGCCTGTCCCAGACATGAAAGGATAACGTGTCGCTTCCGATAGCAAGCAATACAGGAACAGAATTCAGGGTATCATTTATCAGAGCTTTTTCTTTGAGTTCAAGCCAATCATATGCGCGGGATTGCTTGCCGGCAACAACGCCTACCACCCATGATTTGGGTTGCCAGGAGTCGTGTGAGGTTCTTTCCAAATTATTCGTTATCGTACCAATATCATATCCTTCAAGTGAAGCATATTCTTCCGAAAAATCCGGATCAGGCTGTAGGATCCGGGAATGAGGATGCCCTGCAAGCCAGGCCTGCAGTGTCATCTGCTCAGAAGGAATTTCCTCAAGGCGCATTCCTTTCAATGGGCCCGCCACTGCTTCACCGTTTTCTTGTCGCCACCATGTACGGCTATCGGCATCTTCCAACATGGCATTAAATTGATCCATTCCGACCAGGCGGAATTGCTGGAGTATCCCATTCACCATTGGATTAAACACACGACCGGATCTGCAAACAGAACAATACGTAACTAAAAGTGGAATTCCCCCAACCGTATCCTGGACCTTATGATGATAGGCAATTACCTGAACAGGATAACAGGTGGCTTCATCGTTTACTTCAACACCTATTACCAATTGATGCAGGTTGACTTTGTTATCGCGAGAATCTGCCAATAACTTCTTATTCACTTCCAGAAACATCTTATCAGCCTGCATTACTTGCGTTGCCTGATAATAAACAACAACGGAAAGACAGGATAGAACAATTACATTAGTTCTTATCCACCATGTACCATTCACCAGCAGTAAATAGAAGGGTCCGGCAATGATCAGTATTCCGGCTATTCTAAAAACAGAAATGTATGTGTGCAGGAAATAGGCAAGGGCAGTGGCATCTGCCTGCTGACTACCCGGAAAAGGCATTATCAGGTAGATGCGAAGAAATTCCGGTACAACCAAGAAAGACCAACCCAGCAAGAAAAAGATCACTTTCATTCGCATAGGATAATTTACATTTCAAAGAGAATAAAAAGCCACTCCATTGATTGCAAAATCAGAAAGTTAGGGTTGTCGTCATGGCGAAAACGCAGCCCACAAGAAATTAATAGTTTATTTTTTTCAACGAATCCGCTTCATAGTGAAGCATGATTACTGATTTATTTTCATTGTACAATACTACATGGCTGCTGTCATCCTGGTAAACAGGAGCTATCGAAAACCACTCCGCTAATTGAGCAACTGGAGCTTCATTAAATGAGTTTTCAAAATCGGTTCCCTGCTGCAGCAGCAATCCTCCAAAGTACATCATCTGATCATACCCTTTTACTGCATACTCCGTTGGATGCACCTTAAATTTCATTTCATAGGCCTCTCTGAATCTTGCAACGGGTGGGGATGTTTTATCCAGCCAGAAATTTTGTGTGATACGCGCCGAAACATTGGAGAGTTGTTCCTTTGGTATATGATCAAAATTTATCCAGGTGGGCATTCCATAAACATCCATTAAGTAGTCATTGGTCAATCCGTTTAGTTGCTTAATAGTCATCCGCACAAAGGATTCATCATTGGAAGGTATCACAATCAGGTTTCTTGCAGCATCGCTCAGCACATCCTTGATCTGGGAATATTTAATGGTGCTGCTGTCATTCAGTTCAATAAACTGAAGGGAAGCCTTGCCGCTGTCCTGCAGCTGGCGCCCGTATTCCTTAAAATAATTCAGGAGTTCAAGATCTGCAGGGCGCTTTCTATACACCATGATTATCTTCCCGTGAAGACTGTTACGATTGATGTATTTGTAAATTTTTTCGCAATGTGACCGCAGCGTTGCATTGGCAAGGATATAATATGGATTAGGCGAGTGGCCTCTTGTAGCAACAGAAAACGGAGATATCATCCATATCCCTTTTTGCATAGAATAATCGCAGGTCATCCTTAAACTGCTGTTTCCAACTGGACCGATAATCAGGTCCGCTGAATCAAGAGCAGGGTCTGTCAGCACTTGCTTCAGCTGATTTGTATCCATTCCAACATCCCGTACAATCAGTGTAACCTTCAACCCTCGTTGCCCTAATGAATCCAGTGCAATAATTGCTCCCTGGTAGTATTCTGCGGAAAGTTGACTCTGTTCCGGAAAATAATATCCGGAAGGTTCGTTCAGATCGTTAATGAATACCCTGTTGCTTCCAAAAGGCAACAGCATCACTACCTTAAAGGTGCCTTTGCTGTCATCACCCTTTTTTTCTCTTGCCGATTCAGCTATTCTTGCAGAGTCTGCAACGAAATATGCAAGGTCATTGTGTACCGGTATGGTTGAATTAGAGATGTTGACAGGCAGAGGTATGTTCACAGCGGTGAAAAACAGGACAAAAACTGCCAGCAGACTACTATTCCCACTCAATTGTTGCAGGCGGTTTGGAACTGATGTCATATACTACACGGTTAATGCCTTTTATGTTATTGATGATCTCATTAGAAACCGATGCAAGAAAATGGTGAGGAAGATGGCTCCAATCTGCTGTCATGCCATCGGTAGATTCAACAGCCCTGAGGCAAATGGTATTTTCATAGGTGCGTTCATCGCCCATCACTCCAACCGATTGTACCGGCAGCAATATAGCACCTGCCTGCCACACTTTATCGTAGAGCCCCTGCTTTTTGAGCGCTGAAATAAATACATCATCAGCCTTTTGTAAAAGGCTGATTTTTTCCGGAGTAACCGCACCTAAGATCCTGATAGAAAGACCTGGACCGGGAAAGGGATGACGGTTCAATATTTCAGGTGGAATTTTCAACTCAGCGCCAACCAGGCGGACTTCATCCTTAAAGAGTAATCGCAAGGGTTCAATAATCTTCAGGTTCATCCTTTCGGGTAGTCCGCCTACATTATGATGGCTCTTAATTGTTTGTGAAGGGCCATGAACAGAAACAGATTCAATAACATCAGGGTAAATGGTCCCTTGTGCAAGCCATTTTATTCGATCGAATTTGAACGCTTCCTCCTCAAAAACACGGATGAATTGCTCTCCTATGATTTTCCTTTTTGTCTCAGGATCGGTAACATCTTTCAAAGCATTCAAAAACCTGGCACTTGCATCAACGCCGTCAATGTTGAGGCCCATCTGTTCATAAGTCTTCAATACCTGATCAAACTCATCTTTGCGCAGCAATCCATTGTTGACAAAAAAGCAAAACAGGTTTTTACCGATTGCCTGATGAAGCAAGCCAGCGGCTACGGTTGAGTCAACGCCACCGGATAAAGCCAGCATAACATGATCGTCACCCACTCTTTCGCGAATATCAGCCACAGTGCTTTTAATAAATGAACCAGCCGTCCAGTTTGAAAGACATTGGCAAATACGAATGCAGAAATTATACAGTATCTTTTTACCTTCCGTTGAATGATTAACTTCAGGATGAAATTGCAGGCAATAAACAGGATGATCAAATGCAGTTTTCACACTTTTATAAGCAGCGATATCAATGCTACCAGAATTGGCAATAGTTTCAAATGCCGGCGATAGTTTTTCAATGGTATCGCCATGCGACATCCACACTTGTGAGTTTTCCGGAATGCCCTCCCAAAATGCATCTGATGATGGTAAAAGGTGCAGCATTGCCCTGCCATATTCCCGTTTGTTGGCGTTCAGTACATGGCCTCCTGCCTTCTTGGCAATTAATTGTGCACCATAACAGATGCCCAGTACAGGATACTTACCCAAAATTTGATCGAGGTCTATATCGGCGAAATCAGGATCGTTAACAGAGTAGGGGCTGCCGGATAGTATAATTCCCTTCACCTCCTTATCCGGTTGTGGGAAATGATGAAACGGATATATTTCACAATAAATATTCAGCTCTCTTACCCTTCGGGCTATCAATTGCGTGTACTGCGAACCAAAATCAATGATGAGTATTTTTTCCATGGCGCGTAAAGATATTGCAAAGAGGGGAGGCTTCAAAAGCTGTTAGATGCAGCTATCCACATTCATGAATAAAGGAATCAAATTGCTGCGTTAAGTTGATTCAGGATGATACTTAAAATATTTAAACTCAGAGTAGGTGAAAGAAACAGCCTTTTTGAAAAAGTCAACAACTACTAATCTTACAGAATTCAAGCCCTTTAGGATTATTGATTATTAAAATCAAGGAAAAATTGAAAAGGACAAGTGCTTTGCATTGATTTTATTGTTACTTTTTCGAAGTCTCCATATAAATGCGAATGTCGACATTACTAAAAATATCCATCAGGCAGACCATATTACTTCTGCTTTTGATACATAACACAGTGATACGATCACAAACTCCTGTATATAAAAATTACACTGTCAATGATGGATTACCGAGTCAGGTTGTTTATTGCGCTCTTCAGGATAAGCAAGGCTATATGTGGTTTGGAACTGATGCCGGAGTTAGTCAGTTTGATGGAAAACATTTTAAGAATTTCACAAGTAAGGATGGGTTATCGGATAATGAGGTATTGAAGATTTATCAAGATTCAAATGGTAGAATTTGGTTTCTTATGCTAAACGGTACATTAAGTTACTTTTTTGATAATAAAATTAATAGCCATTTAAACGATCTTAATTTAAAAGGGATTAAAACTAAGCTAGAATTAATGTCTTTTCTTGAAGATGAGAAGCATAATTTATGGTTTGGATCCGCCGGCAAAGAACTGATATTTATTTCAAATGTTAACAGAGCTGAAGTACTAAAACTTGATTCGTTAAAAACATCATCATCCAGTCGACTTGTTTATCCGATTCAAATTGATACTGACATCATGGTGATAGTAGGCGCTTACTTATATAAAAGGAAAGGGCAGCGGTTTGAGTTAATAGATACCACATGTTATATTGGCAAGAATTTACCATTTGTTGTAGCAGAAAAACTTGATTCTAAAAGTGTAGCAATAAGTTATAAAGATGGAATAAGATGCCTTGCTCATGAAACTTGCAAGTTGATTCTTAATAAGAAGATAATTCCTGATTATGAATCAATTCAACGGATGTATATTGATGGAAATAAAGGCATCTGGCTTCTTACATCAAATCTGAAGACTATTTATTATTCTAAAACCCCAAATCGATATATTTATAAGTCATCGTTTTTAGATGGTACTTATATGGGATCAGTGCTGATAGATAATGAGGGAAACAAGTGGTTTTGCACAGTTGGAAATGGGATTAAAAAAATATCAAATGACGCCGAACGTATTAAGGTATTTGAACCTAATCTGGCGTTAGAAAACAAAGAAGTATGGAGCGTGAATATAGACAGTAGCAATAATATTTGGTTTGGAGGTGGGACAAGAAATATTTATAGAATCACGAACGACTCTATTAAAGTTCAAATAGACTTAGGGAATGAAAAGTATCGTCTTGGAAGAATAACTAGAATTGATTTTGACGGCTCTCAAAATACATGGTGTTCAGCAAGCAATGGATTGGTTTACATCCATTGTAATTCACTTAACAATTGTAAAGTTGAAGAAGTTACTACACTTAATGATTTAAAACAATTCAATGCAAAATATGTAGGTTTTGACAGATACCAAAATGTCTACTTTTCATCATTTAGAGGTATACAAAAAGTATTTAAGAAAGATGGCAGGCATGTATTCAGAAAATTTGTACCAGAAAATTTAGACCCATCCGGACGTGTGTTTTGTCTTTATTTTGATCGTAATAATACTTTATGGTACGAAAAATTTAATGTACTTATCTCATATGATGGTAAAAATTTACGCGAATATTCTGAACTATCTCCTATGATAAAATCTCAAATTACAAGTATTGATGGAATGAAAGACTCTATTTTGGTACTTTCAACTAATGGTAATGGGGTTTTATTTTTCAAAAACGGCAAAATCATAAACCAATTAAATATGGCCGGCGGATTGGCGGGCGATTTATGTAGAAAAGTGTTTGTAGATTCAAACATTATCTATGTTGCAACTAATCAAGGGTTTACTTACTTTAACTATACCCATAATAGAATAACCGATATTAAAACAATTACTACATCTGATGGAATTGTATCGAATGACATAAAAGATATTTGCGCAAAGGGGAAAAAGATCTTTTTGGCGACTTCCGCCGGATTATGTATTGTAAATAAAGAAATTGCTCAACTATCTTCGGATCCTCCATCTGTTTACATAACATCCATCAATGCCAACGGCACTTTAATAACGGATTTTAAGAATTTAAAGTTGCTCTATCACTCAGACCTTAGTGTTAATTACATTGCCATTACTTTTGTGCAGCCAGAAAAGGTCAGCTATCAATATAAAATTACAGGAAATGATAAGGAATGGATTGAATCAAAAAGCTCTTCAATTACATTTTCAACATTACCTCCTGGTGATTATACTTTTGAACTCAGAGCAAAAAAATATAACTCCGAATGGAGTCAACCTTCTTTTATGAGTTTTACAATTATTCCCCCAATATGGAGGCAGTGGTGGTTCAGATTATATTTACTTTATGTTTTTTCAACATTAGTTTATTATACCCTGAAATTTTATTCCACTCGGAATTACAGTTTGCAACTTCGTTCGCTCAAAAATGAGCAGGTATTGGCTGATGAGCGTAACAGAATTGCCGCAGATATGCACGATGATTTAGGTGCAGATTTGAGTAATCTGCTGATGATGAGCAGATCAAACGATCGCGAGGCAGCACAAAATCCAACAGGGAAAACTACATTGTTAAAAACTGAGGAGTTCGCCGCTGGATTAGCTGGAAAAGTGGATGAGATTATCTGGGCATTGAATTCCGAAAATGACACTTTGCATGGATTGATCAATTTTATACATGATTATTCAATGAACCTATCCAAAATAAGTGGACTCAGCAATGATCTAAATTTGCCTATTGTGATTTCCGATCTCAATATTTCAGCCGCTTTCAGAAGAAATATTTTTCTTGTTGTAAAAGAATCCCTCAACAATATTGTGCGTCATGCTGAAGCTACCCACTTTGCTATTGAAATACAATTAACGCCATCAAATATCCATATTCTCATAAGGGATAATGGAAAGGGATTCAATGTACTGAAATTGTCGAGAACCGGTGATGGTATAACCAATATGAATAAACGTCTCCGGACTATCGCTGGTACCTGTCAGATTAACTCATCCCCTGGTAATGGAACCACAATCATTATTAATGCGCCTATTGTTTAGGGTCATCCATTTGGACGATATTAATATATTGCTGCCCTGCTATATTTGTACCTAAGTTACCTGTTAAATATTTGTAATGAAGACAAAGATAATCCTGATTGAAGATCATGAAGATTTTCGCGAGAGTTTATCTTTTTTGTTAAACTCGAACGATGAATTCTTCTGCATTTCTTATGAAAATGCAGAAGAAGCTATATCAAATATCGGAAAAGGATGCTCCAGATGTGATAATAATGGATATCAACTTGCCCGGCATCTCCGGCATCGATTGCACCCGTATCATTAAACTCAGATATCCCGCTATTCAAATATTGATGTGCACAGTTAGTGAAGATGATGAGAAAATTCTGGATGCACTTAAAGCTGGCGCAAGTGGTTATCTGCTAAAGAGATCAGCCATAAATGATATTTTCTTCGCTATTAAGGATATCATAACGGGAGGGTCGCCGATGACATCAGTAATTGCCCGCAAAGTCGTTTCTTCTTTCAGGCATCAGCAAGTTGCTGACAGCCTTTCAAAAACACTTTCTGATAGAGAAAATGAAATCCTCGATTTACTCGCCGAAGGATATAGAATAAAGGAGATTGCGGCAAAATTGTTCGTAACAATTAATACCGTTCGCACCCATATACGTCATATTTATGAGAAACTTCAGGTAAATTCCCGGGTGGAAGCACTCAATAAGTCACGCAAAAATATATATCGGGTTTGATGTGCTTCTAACCGCTGGTAATTGAAAAATCATCCTTTTTGAGTATTGACTGACGCCACATTAGCACCGATCTTTGATCCGGATAATGAATTACC
The DNA here is from genome assembly GCA_044227805.1 of Chitinophagales bacterium. Classification (GTDB taxonomy): domain Bacteria; phylum Bacteroidota; class Bacteroidia; order Chitinophagales; family UBA10324; genus JACCZZ01. The sequence goes on from JBGAWA010000019.1 coordinate 35,845, forward strand.
TGAACAATATTTTTAGTATCTCCTGTTAACTATATAAACAGTCTATTCAAAGTTCCGGCAAAGGTAATTACTTATCATATTCTATCAGCAAAACTGCAGGAAGGAAGTTTCAAGAGAGTGAAACAGAATTCCTGCAGTTTATATTTTATGATGTACCACATGCAGCATTATGAATTTCTGCACCTTCCGTAATCAGGCTGTCAGCCATTTTTGGTACAACTCCATCGACTGTGCATTATGTGCAGGCTGATGGTACATACCACAGGCATCACGCTGCCGGTAACACTCATACAAGGTTACCGCGCAGGCAACGGATATGTTTAAGCTTTTTATCATGCCAACCTGCGGAATAATAAAGTTACCATCGGACAGTGATTCAGCTGTTGTTGAAACGCCTTCCTTTTCGTTTCCGAAAACCAATGCCATTGGCTGACAGAAATTGAGTGCATAAAGGTTTGTTGCATCCTTTCGCAACCTGGTGGTGAAAATATTCACGTACCGGTTGCGTACTGCCTGAAAACACTCATTTACATCATGGAAGTGATGAATCGTAAGCCACTTGCTGGCACTTGCTGACGACTTCTTACCAAGTTTCGAATCCCTCTTATCTCTTGATGAAATTATGTACACATCTTGTATGCCTACGGCATCACAAGACCTAAGCACTGCTGAAATATTATGCGGGTCCCATACATTTTCAAGCACTACTGTAATATCAAACTGCCTGTGGGCCAGCACATGCAGCAACCGGTTTTCTCGTTCAGACGTCATGGGCCATAAAGATAATGGCCCGCTACCAATTGCATTAAATTTCTATGCAGGCTTTATCTGCAATAAATCCAATCTTTCTTCCGGCAAACTATTGTAATGCGAGCAATGATGCCTGCATATATGCTGGGGAAATCCACAATCGAGAGCAGTTTTCCACACAGGCCTTATTACCTGCCTAATCTTCCTCCAACGTCCCTTTTTTAATTAGTAACTTCGTCCTTTCATTATTTTGATAGTTACCCAAGGCGGAAAACTAATTTTTTCATCTGAAATTCAACAAGTTAGCATGGCAACCGGAGAGAAAATAATACAGGTCAATATTGAAGAGGAAATGAAAACAGCATACATCGACTATTCGATGTCGGTGATTGTTTCCAGAGCCATTCCTGATGCGCGGGATGGCTTAAAACCGGTACATCGCCGGATCCTATATGCGATGAATGAGCTTGGTCTGGCGCCGAACCGTCCATATAAAAAATCAGCGAGGCTGGTTGGTGAAGTACTGGGCAAATATCACCCACATGGAGATGCTTCCGTTTATGATGCAATTGTCCGTATGGCTCAATGGTGGTCTATGCGCTACCCGCTGGTGGATGGACAGGGAAACTTTGGTTCACTCGATAATGATCCTCCCGCGGCGATGCGCTATACGGAAGTAAGAATGGAAAGGATGGCAGAGGATATGATGACAGATATTGAAAAGGATACTGTTGACTTTCAGTTTAATTTTGATGATACATTAAAGGAACCTACCGTTATGCCAAGCAGAATTCCCAACCTGCTTGTGAATGGTTCTTCTGGTATTGCCGTTGGTATGGCAACTAATATTTTACCACATAATATTTCAGAAGTAATTGATGGAATCAATGCTTTTATTGAAAACAAGGATATTTCCGTTGAAGAATTGATTAAATATGTAAAAGCGCCGGATTTTCCGACAGGTGGTACTATCTATGGATATGATGGTGTGAAACAGGGCCTACTGACCGGAAGAGGTAAGGTAGTCGTTAGGGCAAAAACCGTTTTTGAAACCCTGAAGAATGGCAAAGAACGGATCATTGTAACCGAATTCCCTTACCAGGTTAATAAAGCACAGGTACACTTAAGAATCCATGAGTTGATGCTTGAAAAGCAAATTGATGGTATCTCAGAAAGTAGGGATGAGTCAGACCGTGATGGAATTCGTTTAGTGATAGAACTTAAGAGGGATGCAATCCCAAATGTTGTATTGAATCAGCTGTATAATTTTACCCAGCTTCAGAATTCCTACAGCGTAAACAATATTGCCCTGGTTGGCGGTCGGCCTAAGCAGATGAATCTTAAAGATATGATCAGCGTTTTTGTAGATTTTCGTCACGAAGTGGTGGTTCGTCGTACGAAATTCGAATTAGCTGAAGCTGAAAAGAGGGCTCATATTCTGGAAGGATTACTCATTGCACTTGATCATCTTGATGAAGTGATAGCATTGATCCGCGCATCTAAGACACCCGATGAAGCACAAACCGGGTTGATGGCACAGTTCAGTCTCTCGGAAATTCAGTCGAAGGCAATCCTTGAAATGCGGTTGCAGCGGCTGACGGGACTTGAAAGAGATAAAATAAGGGATGAATATAAAGATCTGTTGAAGACGATTGAGTATTACAAAGATGTTCTGTCAGATGAAAAACTCCGGATGGATATCATTCGTGATGAAATGATGGAAATGAAGAAGAAATATGGAGATGAACGACGTTCGGAGATTGTGTATTCGGCTGAAGATATAAATATTGAGGATCTGATTGCTGATGAAGAAATGGTCATTACCATAAGCCATCTTGGCTACATGAAACGAACAACGCTCTCAAGTTACAAAAGGCAATATCGTGGCGGCAAAGGGTCTATTGGCAGCGGATCGCGGGAAGAAGATTTCATCGAGCACCTTTTTATTGCATCCAACCATAACTATATTTTATTCTTCACCGAAAAAGGCAGATGCTACTGGATGAAGGTTTATGAAGTTCCGGAAGGCAACAAAACAGTGAAAGGTAGAGCTATACAAAACCTGATTAATCTGCCTGCTGATGATAAGATCAGGGCTGTGATTAATGTGAAGAAGATGGATAATGAGGAGTTTCTTAAATCAAATTATCTTGTTTTTTGCACTAAGAAAGGGATCATTAAAAAGACTACCCTGGAAGAATTTAGCAGGCCACGATCTTCTGGCATCAATGCAATCACGATTCGGGAAGGGGATGAACTGCTGGAAGTGAAAATGACAGATGGCAAGAAAGAAGTAATTATGGCCGTAAAATCAGGAAAAGCCATTCGATTCAATGAGGAGAAAGTTCGGCCAATGGGAAGAACGGCTGCAGGAGTGATTGGAATTGATTGTGCCGATACGGATGAAGTGGTAGGTATGATCTGTGTTGACAAGCATGATGATTCGCAAACTATTCTGGTGGTCGCTGAAAAAGGATACGGGAAACGAACCGATATTGACGAATACAGGATAACAAACAGGGGAGCAAAAGGTGTGAAAACTTTAAACATCACTCCTAAAACCGGCACCTTAGTAACTATAAAAAATGTCACGAATCAGGACGATTTGATGATAATTAATAAAACCGGCGTTACAATCAGGATGTCTGTTTCCGATATTAAAGTAATTGGAAGAGCTACACAAGGAGTGAGGTTGATTAAGCTTAGCAGTAATGATGAAATAGCAAGTGTAGCAAAGATTGAGATGGAGGCAGACAAAGGTATTGATAATGAATCAGATACTGATGACAAGTCTAATGATAAGCAAGGAGATATGTTTAGCCCCAATTAATAATCCAATTAAATTTCTTAGCAAATGAAGAAAAAGCAGCTATGGACAATTTTGTTCTCACTTTTATTTTGTGGATCCGGATTCTCCCAATCATCTCAAGTTGTAAGTGCCTGGAATTATGTTAAGTACGGTCAATTCGAGGAAGCCAAAACAGCGATTAATCAGGCTATTTTAGACCCCAAAACCAGCACATGGCCTAAGACCTGGTTTTACAGGGGCAGCATTTACCTGGCGATATACGACGATACCACTTTCAGAAAGAAAAATCCGGATGCCTTGCCGGAAGCCATAAGATCCTATGAAAAATCAATGGAAGTAAGCACCGGTGGTAAAAATGAATATAAAGATCAAATTCTGGCAGGATTACAGGAATGTGCACTGAATTCATTCAATGAAGGTGTTAAACCCTATAACGATAAATTGTATCAGCAGGCATATAATTCTTTTAAGCAATCTGCTGATGTTTATAAATACATCAACCAGACCTTTAATCTGAAAAATGTGGACACACTTGCCACATTGTACGCTGCTCATGCCGCAACAAAGCTGAAGCAGTATGGTGAGGCAGAAACCCTTTATAAATCACTGCTGGAACAGGGTATTTCAGATGCCGACATTTATGCAAATATGGGAGAAATGTACCTTGGTATGGGAGATACTACCAAGGCCATAGAAGTTATTTCAAAAGGAACAGCGCTATATCCTAATGATAAAGGGCTGATGATTCAAGAGTTGAATGTCTATCTGTTTTCAAAGAGATTTGACGAGGCAGAGAAAAAACTTCAAGTTGCCATTCAAAAAGACCCCAAGTTTATACCGTTGTATATCCAATTAGCCAACATTTACGAACAGAAAGGAGATACAGCCAACGCGAGAAAAACGTATGAACAGGCAATTGCACTTGAACCAGATAATTTTGATGCTCAGTATCGGTTGGGTGCCATGTATTACAACGAAGCTGTTGAATTGAACAATACGATGAATAAACTCGAACTTAATCAGCAGAAACAGTACGATTTGCTGAAAGTGCAACGAGATGCAACCTTTAAAAAATCACTGCCGTATTTGGAAAACGCTCACCGCCAGGACGCAAAGGATATGGATACGATGATTGCCTTGAAAGAGTTATACGCCAGATTAAATATGACAGAGAAATTGGCGCTTATTAAAGGCGAAATAGAAGCAGCGAAGCAGTAGACCATTCTGAGAATCATTTAAAAATCCCGGGATTTAAAACTTACCGGGATTTTTTATGAGTGACAGGCATTGAATTTTTATGGACAGTTTGAAGAAGGTGAGTTTGTAAAGATTACTGAAACGATCAAATTTGTTTACTTAACATAATATTAATTATAGGCAACGAAGCTAAACAAACGGTCTATTAATCTTTTACGGGTGTTTATTTTTTCCTTCAGCATGGGTCACAAAAATTGTTTTCGTTTTTTAAATTTGGTATTTTTGCGACCCATGCCGAAGGGAACCGCAACGAAGCCTATAATAAGCTCTTATGTTAACTTGAAGGTCGGAAGGTAAAAGAAAAAAGAAAAGACTGTTTAACTGTGTAAAATAAAAAAGCCGCTGCGATCAACAACGGCTTTTGTGGGGTTGCGTAGAACCCGAACTACTGATCGTCACTACGTGGAAAAAAGACGATGACAACGCTTGAACTAACCTCTTAAATTTTGATGCAATGTCAAAGGAAGAGCGCATTTTCAAGGCTGTCACTAATTTAGTATACGCTCTGATTATTTTAAAAATCGTTGAGTACCTACTTTAGCAGCATAAGCCCCCGCCCTAAACGGGGGCTTTTTATTTTAAAAAACAATGTTTTTTTCTTTTCCTTCCTCCCATACAAATTAGACATAAGACATATACATTATAGGCACAAATAATGACTTTGAAACAAAATAACCTACATGTCTAATCTCTGGTGTCAGCCTTTGAGAGTATTAATTCAAATTCAGATACCATAACAGGCATCACTGATAGTCTTGAAATTCGAACGAGCGGAAAATCTGACAATCTCGGATCTGCTTTAATCTCAGCCAGCGTGACTGGCCTTTTCAAACGTTTCACAGCAGTTAGTTCAACAGCTACCCATGCATTATCGCTGGTCGTTGGATCCTGGAAGAACTCCTGGGATACTTTCGCCAAACCCACTATGGCTTGAGATTGCTGGCTGTGATAAAATAAGACGAGATCACCCACTTTCATTCCTTTCAGAAGAATCCTGGCAGCGTAGTTCCTTACACCGGTCCATGCTGTCTTCTTATCCTTAATAAGTTGTTCCCACCCATAGGATGCCGGGTCTGATTTTACCAGCCAATAGTTCATGGTTAGAGTATTGATATAGTTTATGCCTGATTTTCAATTGAAAAATACAAATTCTCTGCAACATGAACCGGTCACGGTATTGCTCATTTATTTCATGTAAGAGACTACACTGCAGATCCGAAACAATTAAAAGTTAGAGATTAACCCATTGCTGATTTTCACTGCAAATTGCTGATCAAAAAAAAGTCCCGGCAATTGCCAGGACTTGTTGTCTTTAGATTAAATGGAAATCTAGTCGTCAACAGGTTTTACATCAGTTGCTGTATCTGCCGGTGATTCAGGTTCAGCAGATGCATTGTCCGGGTTTTCGGTTACCGAATCTGTAACTTCAGCACTCACCTTTCGCATTGCCTTTTCTATCTTAGATTTCAATTCAGAAAGCACCCCTAAATCTCCAAGTGTAGATTTCTCTACCTTCCGGTTGATATTCTTTAGCCTTCAGTTCTGTTACGCTGATCTTTCCTTTCGGTGGCTTTCTTTTCACGTACTTCTTCATGATCTTTCTCCACTTTTCCTCCCAAACGCGGGCATGTGAAACGATTATCTTTGTTTCCACGGTCGAATTCAACACTTTTACCGGTAATGTTTCATCCACTTCAACCAGCTTTCCATTTTCCTTTTTCAGATGTAGAAGGGAGCAAATGCCTCCAACCCATATGGCATTAATAATATGGCACCTTTATCATCTTTCTTAATAACTGTGGCCTGGTGTTCTGAGCCTACCGGGAAAACACTTTCAAACGTATCCCATGGGTCTTCCTCAACCTGCTTGTGACCGAGTGAAAGTTTTCGCTCTTCCTTGTTGATATCGAGAACAACCACTTCCAATTCATTTCCAATTCTGGTAACATCATTCGGATGATGAATCCGCTTTACCCATGAAAGATCAGAAATGTGCACAAAGCCTGTTATACCGTCTTCCAATTCAACAAAAACACCATAGCCACTCACATTCTTAACGGTTCCCTTAGTGCGAGTTCCCACTGGATATTTTTGTTCAATATCGCTCCACGGATCTTTTGTTAACTGCTTCAGGCTCAACGACATTTTTCGTTCTGCGCGATCCATTGTTACGACCATTGCCTCATATTCATCTCCCACTTTAAAGTGCTCTTTAGAATTGATTGGCGTGTTGCTCCAGGAAATCTCGGATACGTGAATCAACCCTTCTACGCCCGGTTGAATTTCAAGGAATGCACCGTAATCCTCAATATTTACAATTCTGCCTTTAACCTTTGATCCAACCATAATTGCCTGATCAAGAACATCCCAAGGCTGAGGCGTCAGTTGCTTAAGACCTAAAGAAATGCGTTTCTTTTCCTCATCATAATCTAATACCACCACTTGCAATTTCTGATTCAGTTTCAACACCTCAGTTGGGTGACTGATCCTGCCCCAGGAAATATCTGTAATGTACAATAGACCATCTAAACCTCCAAGATCGATAAATGCACCGAAGTCAGTGATATTCTTGATAGTGCCTTCAAGAATTTGTCCTTTTTCGAGCTTAGAGATAATTTCCTGGCGCTGACTTTCGAGATCGCCCTCAATAAGAGCTTTATGAGAAACAACGGCATTCTTTATGGTTTCATTGATCTTAACCACCTTGAATTCCATCATTTTTCCAACATAGGAATCATAATCAGTTATCGGCTTTACATCAATTTGCGAACCCGGAAGGAAAGTTTCCAATCCAAAAAGGTCAACAATGAGTCCGCCTTTTGTTTTACTGGTAATCGTACCGGTCACAATTTCGCCGGTTTTGTAACCATTCACAATCCGTTCCCAGGCCCGCTCCATTTTGGCGCTCTTCCGGGATAAAGAAAGCTGACCCTTAACATTTTCCTTTTCCACTACCAGCACTTCCACTTCATCACCCACTTTTAATTCAGGCATGTCGCGGAATTCTGAAAGCGGAACCAACCCATCCGATTTGAAACCAATGTTCAGTACGACATCCGTGGGCGTTAAGGATACAACGGTGCCTTTCAGGATTTCATTGTCCGTGATGGTTACGAAGGTGCTGCTGTAAATTTCTTCTAATTTCTGGCGCTCGTCTTTCGTATAAGTTTTTACGTTGCGCTTGGATACATTCCAGTCGAAATCATCATGAGGAGTTTCGACTTTTTCAGGTACTTCCATTTGCGGAGTTGCTGCTCCGTTCAGGATCTCATTGTTTGTTTCTGTTTGTGGAATTTCTGTGTTGTTTTCTTCCAATTTATGGGTCCTCCTTTTGTGTTAGATTTCCCGTGTTTTTAAACGGGGACACAAAGGTAAATGAATTAAGGAATTAGGCAAATTATTGATAAAAAAAGGCAATGAGTCAAAAGTACAGCCTGGCAAATCGATTTGTCTAGAAATTGAATATAGATAAATGTTCAGCCAATTGTGATCTGCAAGCCGAATCCTGTTAAGAAACCCAAAGCTGATTATCGGCTAATGATCACCCTGGTTACCTTCCATTGACCTTTCGCGCTGAGTAATCCCAAAAGATAAGTACCGGCAGGAAGTTTTGAAACATCAATTTCAACGGGCAGTCCCGGATGCAGCTGAACAGTAACGGACAACATTTGCTGGCCAACAAGATTGATGATTTTCAATTCGCCGGTAGTCATTTCCGCCGCGGAATACTGAACATTTATAAGGTTGCCTGCAGGATTCGGATAAACCAAAAGCTGGTCCACAGCTTCATCCTGTTGCTGGCTAAGTTCATCCTCAAGTTTTAAAGGCCAAGGAGTTGAACTGAGATCAATGCGCAAGGTGTAACATTGTGTTGCATTGAATGCGCCGTTCTTGCCATATACTTTTACTTTATAGGTTCCGGTAGTCGCAGTATTCCAGATAATTGATTCTGGAGTAGTGCCAGTTTTTTTAGAAGTGGCCAGTGTTCCACCTTTTGTCAAAGCCAGGTTATAATCAGCCGGAAGGTTGTTGAGCGTGATTTTAATATTAGGCTGACTGACAGTATTGCTGAACTTGAACCAGTCAAGATCGGCATTCGAGCTAACAATTCCTTTGACATCTGTTGAAAGCGGAATTGAAACGGCGGTGTTACCGGTATTATTGGGCTCAAAGTTATCCATACAGGAAGCAACAACGTCAGTTATACGGATGTTATCCAGGTATAGCGGTTGGCCGTAATGTGCAATGTTTTTGAAGGAAATGATCACATTTGCATTTCCTGCGTAAGCATTCAGGATCACTGAATCGGTTCTCCATTGTGATGCTGCAGGCGAAGTGAATTTATTGGTAGAAGTGCCGGCAGTGGAAAGTGAATTTCCTCCTTTCTGATAAACCTTGGTCCAGGTTGCACCACAATTTGTAGATACAAATACAGCCAGTGAGTCTTCATAACCTGCGGCATATACCTGGTAAGCGACATCAAACTTCAACGTAGCACCGGAAACTGCAGAAAAACTTAATTGTTTGGTACGGATTTCATCATTATGCCCCGTTTCATCATTGTCCCAGTTGTCGAATTGCATGCAGCTTGAACTGGCGGCAAAACCACCGTTACCAAAAGAACTTTTCCAGTTAATGCCATTCGCTGCAGCATCCAATAAAGACCATTGTAAAGGAGGAAATGCAAATGCTTCGAAGCCTTCCGTCAACGGCAAGGCAGTTGAAGCGGAATTGATATAGGCCGTTTTTGTAAGTGTCTTACTGCCGGATGCATTGGTAACCACAAGTGTTACGTTGTATGCGCCAGAACCAGCATAAGTGACTGCAGGGTTTTGGGCGGTGGAGGTAGCCGGTGTGCCACCTGTAAATGTCCAGTTCCAGGATGTTGGATTTCCTGAAGAAAGGTCAGTGAACTGAACATTTCCTCCGGGACA
>JBGAWA010000020.1:0-42795 GCA_044227805.1 Chitinophagales bacterium
CAGTGCCTGTTGCGAATGATCAGAAGGAAGCTGCTGCCAAAGAATCCATGCCACAATGCCATGGAATCACTGCAGCATGTCCTAAATCATGTATGGATGAGAAGGCAAAGGCTTCGTCTTCCACCACTACCTTGTCTGAAAATTATGCTAATGCAGGCAGTGCACCAGATGCCGGCAAGAAAGATGCGAATGCTGCCTGTGCGGCTGATCATTCAAAATCTTGCTGCAAAAGCGGCAGCCGCGCCTCTTCCATGACTAAAAATGCCAAGCAAGCTAAAACGTCAACCGCTATTGCTCCGAAGGAAACGGAAACACCGAAACAATAATTTTCTTTTTTTCAGAAAAGGCACTGCGCTGATCGCAGTGCCTTTTTTATTGGCGATCATTAACCTGCATTTTGCGGTGTTACCCTGATTTTTCAATAAATGTTTCCGCGATAAAAATGAATGGTTACAGGGTTGTAAAGTGGGCAGCTTGGAACGGTACCATTTTGTAATGCGGTCGTTATTTTGTGCCGGTGAGCGGTGTTTGCTCCGACTGATTTAACCATCTTACCACCTTTCAATTCAATAAATTTTTAGTATGGATGCAGCTGATATCAACATCAATTACCAGGAAGCATTTAACGCAGAACTGCAGCGCCTCAACAAAAACCAACGCCTTGCCGTAGCCAGCATCGAAGGACCGGTATTGGTGATTGCCGGTCCGGGCACAGGCAAAACGCAGATCATCGCCACGCGTATCGGCCAAATGCTGGCCACACCGGATGCACAGATACAGCCACACAATATTCTTTGCCTCACTTATACGGAATCAGGTGCCATTGCCATGCGCAAAAGACTCCTGAAAATTATCGGTACCGATGCGCACCGTATTACCATAGAAACATTTCACGCATTCTGCAATGCCGTCATACAGGAAAACATAGAATATTTCGGGAGGCGTGACCTCGAACCGCTTAGCGAACTGGAACGCTTCACCGTGCTGGAGGAAATCATCAATGAACTGGAACCCGCTCATCCTTTGCGCAGGTTAAAAGGGGAAGTATATTTTGAAGCCGGTCGTTTGGAACACCTGTTCAGCACCATGAAGCAGGAAGACTGGAGCCTTGAACACCTCACCGAAGCTGTTGATCGCTATATCGCTGAAATACCCACCCGCGAAGAATTCATTTATAAACGCAATACAAAAGACAAGAAGAAAGGCGAACTGAAGGATAATGACATTGCAGCGGAAACAGAGAAGATGGAATTGCTGAAATCAGCCGCACGTCTTTTTCCGGTTTATAAAATGAAAATGGAAAAGCTGGGCCGCTACGACTATCACGATATGATCTTATGGGTAATTGAAGAATTCCGCCGCAATGAAATGCTGTTACGGAATTACCAGGAGCGGTATCAATATATCCTCGTTGATGAGTTCCAGGATACTAATGGCGCTCAAAATGAAATCATCACCCTGCTTACCAATTATTGGTCAACACCCAACATCTTCTGCGTTGGCGATGATGACCAGGGTATCTATGAGTTCCAGGGTGCACGTATCCAAAACATCATGGACTTCATGAGCCGCTATGCTGCATCACTTCAGCGCATCGTGCTGAAAGAAAATTACCGCAGTACCCAAGCCATACTGGATGTTGCTAAAAAAGTAATTGACCATAATCAAATGCGATTGGCAGCCGTGGACACTGCACTCGCTAAGAATTTAACGGCTGCTCTTCCGGAGAGGAAAACCATTGCCGCCATCCCTGCTGTGCAGGAATATGCCAACGACATGCAGGAAGTGGCCGGCATCACACAACAGGTTCTTGCTTTGCAGCAGCAGGGTGTTCCCTTGCACGAAATTGCCATACTCTATTACCGACATGCCCATGCAGACAGGCTGATACAGTTGTTTGAAAAAAAATCCATTCCATACCAGGTTAACCGCAGTGTGGATATTTTGGAACTCGTGGAGGTACAGCAGCTGATCAACATCCTCCGCTATATCGATCAGGAACTGCGACAACCCTATTCCAACGATGCCTTGCTTTTTGAGATCATGCACAGTCGCTGGCTGGGATTGCAGGCAGCCGACATTGCCACCATTTCCTTCTTCGCCAACAGTGAGAAGAAGCCACAGCCCTGGCTCTTGCTGATGAAACAGGAGAAATTTCTTTCTTCCCTCCCCCTGGAAGACAAGGAGGCGGTCCGGCAATTCAGGAAAAAAATTGATCACTGGTTGGCTGAAGCCAAAAACCTCACCTTGCCGATGCTGTTCGAAAAAATTATCAATGAAAGCGGATACCTGCAATGGGTGCTCACGGGCACCGACAAAGCCTGGAACCTGCAGGTGCTGCATACTTTGTTTGATTTTGTGAAAGAGGAAGCAGCACGTCACCGCGGACTTTCTCTTTCTTCCTTTATCAATATGATCGAGCAGATGAATACCCATTCCATCAGGCTGGGTGTAGAAAAGACCGTGAGTGCACGTGATGGCGTCTTGTTTTCTACTTGCCACTCAGCCAAAGGGCTGGAGTTTCAGCATGTCTTCCTGATCGGCGTCAGCGACAGTGGCTGGGAGAAAGCGCGGAGCGGTGCGAAAAATTTTTCATTACCCGATACGCTGACATTTACAACGGAAGAAAACAAAGTAGAATCACTGCGCCGCCTGTTTTATGTGGGTATTACACGAGCGAAAGAAGCACTGCACATCAGCTATGCAGTCGCAAATGATAATGGCAAACAAAAAGTGGCCTCTCGGTTTGTTACGGAAACCGGCATTTCACCTGATGTCATGGCGGTGGAAGAAGAAGTAATGACCGATACGCTTGGCGACCTGCTGAAGGAAGCACCCGTTCCTAATGCGGCGAAAATTGAAAAAAACCTCATCGATCAGCGGTTGCAACACTTTGCACTCAGCCCGTCATCACTCAACGCTTATCTCGACTGCCCGATCCGCTTCTATTATGAGACGATCATACGCATTCCACAGGCTGCCAACGACTCAATGGCATTTGGTTCAGCTGTGCATTTTGCCCTGCAACGGCTATTCGAAAAAATGAAAGCCAACAAGGATATTTTTCCGCCCAAGCAGGAAATGCTGTCTGATTTTATCGCCTTTATGCTGCGCAACAAACTTTCCTTCACCGAAAAACAGTTCTCCAACAGGATGGAACTCGGCAAGCAACTGCTGCCTTCTTTCTATGATTTCTATGTAGACAAATGGATCAAAACAGTAGTGCTGGAATACTTTGTGAAAGATATTGAAGTGGATGGCGTGCCGCTGAAAGGCAAGCTGGACAAGATTGAATTTTCCGGCAATGAGGTGAGAGTGGTAGACTATAAGACAGGCAGCCTGCTGAATGCACGGAAAAACAAAAAGCTGAATCCGCCTGATGATGAAAACCCGTTGGGTGGCGATTACTGGCGACAACTTGTTTTTTATAAGATCCTGCTCGACAACCTGCCTTCGAAAAACTGGAAGATGCATACAGGAATCATTGATTTTATTGAAGAAGATGCAAAGAGCCGCTTATTCCACCAGTTTCCGTTAGCGGTAACACCTGACGCTGTCTCATTCGTGAAAGAACAGATCAAGTCAACCTATTCGGCTATTATGCAACATAAATTTTATGAAGGCTGCGGAAAAGAGGATTGCAGGTGGTGCACATTTGTGAATAACAATTATGCCGTAGCTGCCATTCCTGCAATCGGGCAGGATGAATAACAATGAATGCTGCAAATCAACAAGCAACGGTTTCTGCTCGTACAGGATTTTGTTCAACGCGGATTTTTCAATAGGGAAATCCGGGCTGAAATATGCCGGAAAGAAATTGCTGCCTTTCCATATTATTTTTAGCCGTTATCTTACAGGAAATGATGGTTCGTATTATCAATGAAATAAAAAAAGACCGTTGCCTATTTATGCCTCAAGGTTTATCAATGCGCTTCCTGGTGCTCCTAACAATATTGACATTTCAGACAATGATGATTTTACGGAAAAAGTGCAATCAGCCCGGGGAAAAGTAAGAGTGTTGATGTTTTACCCATTGCCCAGGTGGACAATCATATGCTAATGAAAGAGTATCACCTGCTTAGGAATGATTTTGAAAAAGTTCAGATATCAGAATAAAATATTGTGCTACAACTTCCCGCCATATCAAAACAGCGAATCTTTACCGGCAACTCCCGCTCATGGCCTTTCAGCTTTCTTGCCACCGGCCTGTTGCTGCTTTCTCTTTGCTGTTACTGGTTTATCGGTTATGGCTTAATACGCACACAGTTCACTTTGTATTTCTCCTGTTACCTGCTCCTCTTCGCAGCGTATCTCCAATTGCTAAAGCGGGAGGAAATGCCGGGCATCCATCAGTTACCGGCATTGAGTGCTGAGCAGACAGGGTTATTGCTGAACAGGAAATCAGATTTGCCGTTGTTCATTGCCATAGCGATGGCTTTCCGGCTTTCCTTTCTCTTTTCGTTGCCGGCCTTGTCAGATGACTATTTTCGATTCGCCTGGGATGGTTATCTGTGGACACAGGGCGAAAATCCTTTCACCATCCTTCCGGTTAATTATATGCGGGAAGGCGGGAAGAATATGAATTACCTGCTGCATTTATTCAACAACATGAATTCACCCGCCTACTACACGGTGTATCCTCCCATCTGCCAGTTTTTATTCGGTAGCAGCGCCGCATTGTTTCCCGGCAATCTCCTGGGAACAGTCATTGTCATACGGATCGGCAACATAGCCGCTGAAGCAGGAACCATCTTCCTGTTGGTGAAAATACTTTCCATGCTCCACCTGCCTGTACGCAACGTATTGATCTATGCACTCAATCCCTTAGTGATCATTGAACTTACCGGCAATCTTCATCCTGAAGCCATCATGATCTTCTTCTTGGTATTGTCTGTTTTTCTCCTCTTAAAAATCACCACGGCCACAAAGCCAACCGATGAGCCCGTTTCCAATTTTGCTCAAAGGCTTGCACATTCCGTCTCTTCCTCAAATACCTCCATCCCGAAAAACCTAGCGTCTGCGCACAGGCGATGGTTGATACTTTCCGCACTCAGCTGCGCGGCAGCCATTGCATCTAAACTAATTCCGTTGCTTTTTCTGCCCATGCTCATCAAAAGGCTGAAGTGGAGGTTCAGCAGTTTATATTTCCTCATTACAGGCGCGGCATGCATGATACTGCTGATTCCATTCATAAATAGTCAACTGATGATGCAGTGGGGCAGCAGCCTGCAATTATATTTCCGGCATTTCGAATTCAATGCGGGCATTTACTATGTAATCAGGTGGGCAGGATTTCAAATCTTGCAGCATGATGTTGTGCAACAGGCAGGGCCCTGGCTGGCCATCATCACTTTTGTCTCCATTATCCTATACGCGGCAAAAGAAAAAGAAACTTCATGGAGCAGCTACTTTGCCGCTATGCAATGGTCACTCACGATATATTTACTCCTCGCTACCACCGTGCACCCATGGTACATCACTACATTGGTGATGTGCTCGGTAGTCACCGGTTATAAATATCCAATCGTATGGTCTCTTTTCATTGCACTCAGTTATGCAACGTATAGCACCATTCCTTACCAGGAAAACTTAGTGTTGACGGCCATAGAATATATCGCCGTATTGGCTGTGCTGATTTCCGAATTGGCAATGCGCGGAAAAAAGCAACCATCGCGGCTTCACACCGGATAATGGTTACTGAATCCCGTATTAGCAATGAAAAAAATCGCCGTGTAGCGACAAGGGATTGCTGACAGGTCATCCTTCTCAGCAAGGCAAGCGATACAACTTACAGAAAGCGGTCTCCTTTATTTCGTTTAATATCGGCCACAATCTGTTTGATTTCCTGCTCCTGATCTTTGCGGCATATAAGGAGCACTTCTTCCGTATCAACGATGATATAGTCTTCAAGTCCCTGTAAAACTACCATCTTTTTTTCCGGCACCATGACCATGCAATTCGTGGAATCATAGATCATCACATTTTTTCCGGATACGGCATTGCCCAGGTAATCCTTGGCATATTGTTCATACAAGGAAGCCCATGTTCCAAGGTCGCTCCAGCCAAACTGCGCAGGAATAACACAGACATTTTTAGCCTTTTCCATAATAGCCGTGTCGATACTCACATTAGGGCACATAGAAAAAGCCTTGGCAACAAACTCCTTTTCACCGGGTGTATTGTACACCTTCTTTATTTCCTTGAATACGTCATTCACCTCCGGCAGGTAATGATGGTAAGCATTCATGAGCGTTCTCACATTGGAAATGAAGATGCCGGCATTCCACAGAAAATCACCGCTGCGATAAAAGGTGGTGGCAATATCCAACGGTGGTTTTTCAACAAAGGTTTTAACTTTAAATACCCCGTTTTCTCCCACATCTTCCATGTATTGAATGTATCCGTAACCGGTGTCAGGCCTGGTGGGCCGGATGCCCAGCGTAATAATAATGTCGCGCTTCTGTACCACCTTCATTGCCTGTTGCACTGCCTTGTCATATTGTTCTTCCCGCAATATCATGTGATCGCTGGGTGTGATGATAAAAGAAGCGTTAGTATCAATTGACAAAATTTTATGGCCTGCATAGGCAATGCAGGGCGCTGTATTCTTGCGGGCCGGCTCCAGCAACAGGTTTTCATCGTCTAATGCCGGAAGTTGCTTCTTAGCTATATCATGGTATGACTCATTGGTGATTACAAATATTTTATCAGGCGTGAAGCTGCGCAGCAGCCGTTCATACGTCATCTGCATCATCGACTGGCCTGTGCCCAGTATATCCAGAAATTGCTTGGGCATACGGCTCTTGCTAACCGGCCAGAACCGGCTGCCGATTCCACCTGCCAGCATCACTGCGTATTGGTGCTTTTTCATAACCGGATGACGTATAAACTATGAACCATGAATTATCTCCCTGTTGAATTAATGTGATATTGAACTAATGCGTATTATCCCTTAAATAATCCGCTAAAAGAGTAACCGAAACAGTTAACCATTTCAAACCAACCCTTCTCTCAGCAAATCATGCACATGCACCATGCCCAGGTACTTGTCTTTATCCTTCACGATCACCTGTGTTATTTTATGGCTGCGCATCAATTCCAGCGCGTTGATAGCCAGTTCCTCCTTCCGTACGGTGAGCGGGTGCTTTCCCATGATCTGCTTTGCTTTCAACACATCCAGGGATGTCTTCCTTTCTATCATTCTGCGCAGATCACCATCGGTAATAATACCGGTAATCCTGCCCTTTTTATCAACTACTGCGGTTGCACCCAGCCTTTTTGAAGTGATTTCCAGTATTACTTTTTGAATGGCATCATCCTCATATACCAGGGGACGCTGATGCTGTACATACAAATCGCTCACTTTCAGATATAGCTTCTTACCCAACGCTCCGCCGGGATGAAACTTCGCAAAATCCGCCGTCGAAAAGCCACGCATCTTCAACAGGCAAACGGCAAGCGCATCTCCCATGGCCAATTGTGCCGTGGTGCTGGCAGTGGGTGCCAGGTTGTTCGGACATGCCTCCCGCGATACCGTCGTATCCAATACCAAATCAGCGTGCCGTGCCAGGAAACTTCCCGTGTTTCCGACAATGGCGGCCAGCAGGTTTCCATTGTTTTTGACTAACGGCACCAGCAGTTTTATCTCAGGGCTTTCACCACTTTTGGAGATGCAAATGATGATGTCTTCATCACGAATCATCCCGAGATCGCCATGAATGGCATCGGCGGCATGCATATACATGGCAGAGGTACCGGTTGAATTGAAAGTGGCTACCAGCTTACTGGCAATGATGGCGCTTTTACCGATGCCGGTAACAACGACGCGCCCGTTGCAGTGATAAATTTTTTCAGCGAGGTGAGCGAACTGACTGTCAAGCAGCTTCACCAGTCCCATAATGGCACTGGCTTCAATGGATAAAGTCTCCCTTGCTGTACGAAGAATAGAAGCAGTAGTAATCTTCAAGGGCTTAAGAAAGTATTCTGCAAATGATAGGTGAAAATGATTACCTTTCGGGTACTGGTAAAATTCATGATTGGAATCTAAATGTACCTGATAAAGAAAATTCCAATTGATTTTTTGTAAAAGTATTAAAATTCCTACTTTTAGATAGTTGAAGCTTTGCAACTGCCTGCCAGGCAGCTGTTAAGACGAATCTCACTCGGGTTGTTTGGGGCTTCCCGTATATTAAGATCAAAAACATCAAAAATCAATAGTAATGACAATAGCTTGCAGAGAGCAGGTTTTTTTGAATTTGAAACAATTAAAGTAACATGGGTAAGAAGGGTGTAAATGGCGGGGCTGTGAAAGAGCAATCAACCAAATTGAAGAACGTAGCGAAGGGCGTCGCAAAAACAGCAACAAAGACTGCTAAAGATAAGAATGGAAGAGAGGCTGATGAACTGATCAGGCCGGCGAAGAATGGTAAAGAATCGGATGCCTCCGGCGAGAAGATCCTGAAGGTAATGCATACGGTGAAGAAAGATGGTAAGTTGAATCTCAGAGATTCTTTGCATGAATACTTCGGCTTCGACAATTTCAAGGGCGAGCAAGAGAAAATTATTCAGAGCGTGATGAACGGAGAAGATACGTTCGTGATCATGCCAACCGGCGGCGGAAAATCACTCTGTTATCAGCTGCCGGCCATCCTGCTGAAAGGTACGGCCATTATCATATCACCGTTGATTGCGCTGATGAAAAACCAGGTGGATCAGATACGCGGCTACAGCAGCAATGATAATATCGCGCATTTTCTCAATTCATCACTTACTAAGGCCCAGGCCAAAGAGGTAAAAAAGGATCTTGTGCGCGGTGTCACCAAAATGCTGTATGTGGCGCCGGAGACGCTTACCAAAGAAGAAAACATTGATTTCCTGAGCGGGCTCGATATCTCCTTTGTTGCGGTGGATGAAGCACATTGCATCTCGGAATGGGGACACGATTTCCGGCCCGAATACCGTAAGATCAAAGGCATGATCGAGAATATGGGCAACCGTATTCCCATCATGGCACTTACCGCCACTGCTACACCCAAGGTGCAATCAGACATTCTGAAAAACCTTGACATGAGTGAGAAGAATATCTTCATCAGCTCATTCAACAGGCCCAACCTCTACTATGAGGTACGGCCCAAAGGAAAAAAGGAAGCTACGCTGAAACAAATCGTGAAGTTTGTCAAGAGCATGTCGGGCAAATCAGGTATCATCTATGTGCTGAGCAGAAAATCAACGGAAGAGATCGCAGAATTCTTAACGGTGAACGGCATCAGGGCCGCTGCCTACCATGCCGGACTTGATGCGGCGACGAGGTCGGGCAGGCAGGACCAGTTCCTGATGGAAGATATTGATGTGATTGTTGCCACGATAGCTTTCGGTATGGGCATCGACAAACCGGATGTGCGGTTTGTGATTCATTACAACATTCCTAAATCGCTGGAGAATTATTACCAGGAAACAGGGCGTGGCGGACGCGACGGGCTGGAAGGCAAGTGCATCGCATTTTACAACTACAGCGACATCGTGAAGCTGGAAAAATTCATGCGCGACAAATCACAAAGCGAACGCGAAATGGGCGGACACCTGCTGATGGAAACGGTGGCGTATGCCGAAACATCCGTTTGCCGCCGCCGATTCCTGCTGCATTATTTCGGTGAGAAGTATGATAAGGACAACTGCGGCAAGTGCGACAACTGCCTGCATCCGAAAGAGCAGATGGAAGGAAAGGATTTCATCAAGCTGCTCGTACAGACGGTGGATGCCGTGAATGAAAGCTTTACGATCAATTACATCGTAGACATCCTTTGCGGCAACAAACATAACCAGGTCACGATGTTCAAACATGATCAGCTGCCCATTTTCGGGGCCGGCAAAGATCATGATGACCACTTCTGGAATTCGGTGCTGCGGCAGGCTTTGCTGCATAACCTGATCACCAAAGACATAGAAAATTACGGTGTGATACGGCTCAGCGAGAAAGGCCGGAAATTTTTACAGAAGCCCCATTCGATCATGATCTCCATCAATCATGATTTCGATAACCTCGAAGATACAGAGGCGGAAGGCGGTACCAGCGCATTAGATCCGACATTGCTGAACATGCTGAAAGATCTGCGGAAACGGTATGCAAAAGAGCGCAACCTCCCACCGTTCGTGTTGTTCCAGGACCCTTCACTCGAAGACATGGCTACGCAATATCCCACTACGCTCGACGAACTCTCGCGCATCATGGGTGTGAGCAAAGGCAAAGCCACCAAATATGGTAAACCGTTCGTGGAGATGATCGCTGCTTATGTGGAGGAAAATGAAATTGAGAAACCCTCTGAGATGGTGGTGAAGTCGGTGGTGAACAAGTCAGGCATTAAAGTTTACATCATTCAGAATATCGACAAGAAAATTCCGCTGGACACCATCGCACAGGGCAAAGGCATGAAGATGGAAAAGTTACTGGAGGAAATGGAATCGATCGTTTCATCCGGCACGCGGCTCAATCTCGACTATTACATCACCGACCTCATCGAGCAGGACCGGCAGGAAGAGGTGTATGACTATTTCCGCACCGCACATTCTGATTCGCTGGAGGATGCGCTGGAAGATCTCGGAAAAGACAATTATTCAATGGAAGAAATCCAGTTGATGCGCATCAAATTTATGAGCGAGATGGCGCACTGATCAGCTAACCCTCCTGACGGCAAAATACTATACAACAAATCAGGATGCCCTATTCCGTCCAACCGTCATTTTGCCATTCACCGCAAAAAATTCTCCGGCACTTATTAGCTTGCACAAGCAGTAATTTCGGTTCTTTAGGATGACGCCTTATGCCTGTGTTCCGTAACATCTTTTATTCTTTCCCTTTTCAACTGGCGCTGCTGCACCTGCGCAAGTTCCTTTTTATGCTCGTACCGTGGCTCCTCATGATACTGATGGTGACGGGAAATTTCTTATCGAAGCTGGGCTTCCATTATCTGTTCCTCGATCCTGAATATTTCGGAAAGGTCAGTTTCATAAGTTTCTTTTTTATTGGCATCGCGCTGGGAGGTTTCATTATTGTATGGAACATTACCAGTTACATACTGAACAGTTTCCGGTTTCCGTTTCTCGCCACTTTTGAAAGGCCATTTCTTCGTTATACACTGAACAACGCTTTCTTCCCGCTCGTATTCATCCTTATTTATTTCTACTCACTCATCCGCTTTCAGTATTACTCGGAACTGAAGTCATTTTTTGAAGTCATTACCTACCAGGCCGCCCTCATCAGTGGTGTATCACTGATGATGATCATCTCCGTGCTTCAATCACTGAATATTCACGTGGAACGGTTTGTTCAACGAAGGGCACGCCATCAAAAGCATTTACCCGAAGGGCATACTGCCCCGGTGGCTACCATGAACAGTTCAACGCGTGCACTTTTTTCGCCGGAGATACGCGTGGATTATGTCCTCATTCATCCTTTCCGCGTACGCCCGGTGCGCAGTGTTTCCCACTATCAGCCGGATGACCTGATGAAAGTATTCAGGTTGCACCACAAGAATGCCCTTTACATCGAGATGACAGCCTTGCTGATGATAGTACTGCTTGGTTTTTTGAAAGAGATCCCGCTTTTCCAGATACCGGCCGGCGCGAGCATATTGCTGCTGCTGACCATCCTGCTCGCTCCTATCGGGGCACTCTCCTACTGGTTGCGGTCCTGGGCCGTTACCGCATTTATAGTTTTGCTCTTTGTCGCCAATCTGCTGGTGAAATTTGATTTCATCAGCCACCGTAACAAAGCCTTTGGACTCGACTATGAAAACCCTGCGGTTTACAACCTGTCAGCGATTGAAGGAGCTGTGACGCCAGCAGTTTTGGAAAAAGATAAGGCTACCACTTTGCGGATGCTGGAAAACTGGAAACATAAAGTGGCGCCGTATTACCACCCTTTGCAGAAGCCGCCGCTGATACTGGTGAATGCCAGTGGCGGAGGGTTAAAGGCATCGGTATGGGCATTCCGGCTGATGCAGGTGGCAGATAGTGCCACCGGAAATGCTTTTTTCGATCATTGCGTATTCATCAGTGGCGCTTCCGGTGGTATGATGGGCATGGCTTACTATCGGGAATTGTACCGCTCAAAAAAACTCGGTGATCCTATCGACCTCCGGCAACCGCGGTTCATAGATAATATTTCAAAAGATTTATTGAATGCCATCTCCTTCACCTACGTGGTGAATGATGTATTGTTCCCTTGGCAACGATTCACCCTGAACGGATTCACCTATAGGAAAGACAGGGCTTATATTTTTGAAAGGAGGCTCAGTCAGAATACAGGTTTTGTAATGGACCGTTCACTGAAGGACTACAGGCCGTTTGAAGAAAACGCTACCATTCCCATCCTACTATTCTCGCCCACTATCATTGATGACGGAAGAAGGCTGCTGATTTCGTCATCACCGCTCTCCTATCTTACGGAACCACCACAGCGCAAAACATCCGGCAACGACATGAAGGTAGATGGTGTTGACATTCATTCATTTTTCGGAAAGCAAGATGGCGCCAACCTGCCCTTTCTCACCGCCATCCGTATGAATTCCACTTTTCCGTACATCATGCCGAATGTTTATCTACCCACCCTTCCCGCTGTGCAAGCCATGGATGCCGGATTGCGTGACAACTATGGGTTTGAAACTACTTATCGTTTCCTTTTTGAGTTTAAAGACTGGATCAATAAAAACTGCTCAAGAGTGATTGTTGTACAGGCACGTGGTGATTATGAAAAAAATTACGAACCGGTAGTGATTGAACACCCTTCGCTCATGCAGAAAATGCTGGACCCTATCAGCAGCCTGTACGCCATCTGGACTGATTTTCAGGATTACCACCAGGATGAACTAACGGGCATGGCCAACAGCTGGCTGACAGTTGATCTGAATCTGCTTTCCTTTGAGTATGTGCCGGAACAGAAAGATGAAGTGGCTTCGATGAGCTTGCACCTCACGACGCGGGAAAAACAAAATATACTGAGCACTCTGCAAAATGCCGAAAACAGGGCAAAGATGGATAAGCTGGTGATTCTGCTTTCGCGATGAAGACGGTTACGGCTACTCGAAATATTATGCTGACGCAATGATCATAATGAAGCGCAAGATGTAATCGCTACCACATACCGTTATAGACATTGGTTCGACCTGAAAAAAATTATTGTTTTTTGTTGATCATCCTGAAATGAATCTCAATACGGGGTTTTCCAAAAAATATGGTGCTTCACTGCGACACTGTTAAGTACTCACTCATCCTATTAACAGAGGAAAATGTAATACAACCTGCCAGCTAAGCTGTGTCGGGGTTAAAGTTTATTTCCTCATCATTGGTTAGTCCGATCCACGGACATAGTTTTCCAAAAGGCATCAATGGCAGTGACATTTCTCCGTTAGTCTTGCGTTTTGATCAGAAAAAGGAAGAGCACGCACTCAGCATCAATCTATTGAATCAATAACTTCCTGGTAAGGGCAACATCGTCAACCTGCATCATTATAAAATACATGCCCGCAGGAAACACATCATCAAAGTTTAATGCATATGTATGTTTGCCGGCCAGTATGGTAGTGCCGGTAATGGTCTGCACCTTTTTTCCCAACTGGTCATACATGGTAAATACTGCTGCGGCAGTGATCCGGGAAACATAGGAAATGACTGCCCTGTCGCGTACGGGGTTACCCATCAGCTCGAAGCTAAACGGAGACTGCACTACAGGATTTATTCCTGCGGGGCCTGGCAAAGTAAACCGGCCGGCCATGGATGGCAGATCGGGAATGCTGATGTAATGATAGGTGCCGGCCACGGTAACTACATAACTGAAACTCGTGTGTGTGCTGTCGAGTATTTCATTCCATTGCAAAGCGCCATCAGGAATACCATTGGCAGTGGTGGTATGAAAACCGGATTCCCACTGCCAGGTAACGGTATCACCACTTTCGACAGTCATGGTATCCGGTGAAAACTGAAAATCCCCAGCAGTAATAATATGGTGGGTTGCCATATTTACACGCGGCAGGCAAAACATCAGCGTAGCCAGGCAGATCAACCGGTAAATGTATTTTTTCATCATGTTATTTTTGTATTGCCGTATCAAATAAAATGAAATCAAAACTATGCTTAATAAATTTCAGGAAAGTATCCGGTTCTGATCAGCACACTTAAACTGTAGTAATGGTTATTCAGAAGAATGCTGTCTTGTATGGATACCGTTCCATATTGAGTTGCTTCACAAGGTCATACATCTTGGTTCGCAATGCATCAATGTTTTGCTTTTTGACGGCAGCGATAAAGATTGCATTACCGTTAGTCTGCTTCGACCAGCTCTGCTTTAAATTCCGCAGCAATTCCTCTTTCACCTCCGGCGGAAGCAAGTCATCAAACTGATTTTCTTCGTAAACATCCATCTTGTTAAATACGAGCAGCGTCGCTTTTTCCAGCGCACCCAGTTCCGCCAGCGTCTCATTCACGACCTTTATCTGCTCTTCAAACTGCGGATGCGAGATATCGACTACATGCAGGAGGATGTCGGATTCACGCACTTCATCCAAAGTTGATTTAAAACTTTCGACCAGGTGATGCGGAAGCTTCCTGATGAAGCCCACCGTATCACTTAACAGGAAAGGCATCCTGTCCATCACCACTTTACGGGTGGTGGTATCGAGTGTGGCAAACAGCTTATTCTCGGCAAACACTTCCGATTTGCTGAGCACATTCATCAGGGTTGATTTGCCAACATTGGTATAACCCACCAGCGCAACACGAATCAGTTCGCCGCGCGACTTCCGCTGCGTCTGACTCTGCAGATCTATTTTTTCCAATTCTCTTTTCAGCAAAGAGATTTCCTGCTTCACAATGCGGCGGTCTGTTTCAATTTCCTTTTCACCCGGACCTCGCATACCGATTCCGCCGCGTTGTCTTTCCAGGTGTGTCCATAATCCTTTCAGCCTGGGTAGTAAATATTGTAATTGCGCCAGTTCCACCTGCGCACGCGCCTGCGCGGTGCGCGCTCGGCTGGCAAAAATGTCAAGAATCAGGTTGCTGCGATCGAGGATTTTGATCTTCAGCTCTTTCTCAATATTAAAGATCTGTTTGCCCGTCAGGTCATCATCGAAAATGGCAAGATCCACTTGCTTCTCCGCCACATATTGACGAATCTCTTCCAGCTTCCCTTCGCCGATAAATGTGCGGGGATGTGGTGCCTGTACTCTTTGAGTGAATCGCTTTAAGGTGATGGCACCGGCTGTTTCAGCCAGGAAGGCCAACTCATCGAGATATTCATTCAGCTGTTCTTCCTTTTGTCCCTGGAAAAGAAGACCGATCAATACTGCCTTTTCTTGCCGGTGTTCTGCTTTTTGAATTAATGACATGTAGATGATAAACGGATAGTTGCAAATTTCAGCTGCAAGATAAAGGTTTAAATACTTACAGCCATTCAGCCGTATCAGCCGGCAAAAAGGAAACGTTTCGCTGAACCAGGACACAGCCACTGCAGTTCAGCTTTCAGGCAACATACATTATTTGCTATCTATTATAATCACAGCCCGGTATTTCAGCGATTTTGAAGTAATTTCACCATCCTTTTTCACCTGTGTAACAGTTGCTGTTGAATCCTTGATAAGCAGCCGTTCACCTTCAGTCAGTTATTGAAATGCCAGGCATAAAAATCATCACTTTACCGATTACGATTATCTTCCTTGTATGTTGCCTGCAAAAGGCAGTGGCGCAATATTGTATTCCCGGGTACACGAACAGTTGCAGCACAGGGGCCTATATCAACAAATTCACTTTCAACACACTCAATAATGCAGGGAGCGGCTGCAGCGGCAACCCTGATAATTACACGCTCTATCCTGCCACCGGCAATACCACTACTACCGTAGTGTTGGGCGGCTCGTTCAGCCTTTCTGTGAAGACAAACAATGATGACGGCATCGGCATCTGGATCGATTATAACAACGATGAAGATTTTGATGACGCCGGCGAATTTGTGTATGCTTCCCCATTTTACGCCAGTACGTTATTTACCGGGACGATCATTGTCCCCAACAATGCAGCCTTTGTTGGAGAACGGAGATTGCGTATCCGTGGTGTATTGCAAACATTAGTGTATGACGATAATTCCTGCGACACTTTTGCTTACGGTGAAACGGAAGACTACACCATCACCATTAATCCTGCGCCACCCTGCACCGGCACACCGGTAGCCGGCAACCTCACTGCCTTCCCTTCATCCCTGTGCGCGGAAGGGAATACCAGCGAACTGAGCCTATATGGATATACCGTTGCATCCGGCATTGGCATAACATGGGATTCCTCCGCTGATGGCACAGCTTGGAGCACGATCAGCGGAGCCACCAACAGCAATTATGTAACCGCCCCATTGTATAGTTCTGTTTATTACCGTGCACAAGTGGCTTGTACGGGAACAGGGCAGCATGCCTATTCCAATGAAATAAAATTAAATGTCGGCGAAGTGAAGATCCTTTCTGCGTCAAATGATACGCTGTGTGGCCCTGGCATTGCTAACCTCCAGGTACTCTCCAATGCCACTACCGTAGCGTGGTTTGCCACTGAGACGTCTGCATCACCGCTGTACAGCAGCACATTTCCGTTCAAGTATTCACCGGCAGTGACGGGCACTACCACATTTTTTGCATCAGCTGCATCCGGCACCACCTACATTGACAGCGTGGGCATGAAGGATAACACTACAGGCAGCGGGTCTGACGCTTATGAGAATGATTACCTCGTTTTCAACACGCAGCATGCATGCAAACTTACCGGTGTGCATGTTTATCCTTCTGAAGAAGGGCCGGTGATCATAAGGCTAAGAGACAAGAATTTTATTCCTCTCAAAACGGATACCTTCCTCATACTTTCTACGCAGGTGAATCAAAAAGTTTATCTCGAACTGAATTATAACCTCGAAGCCGGCAATGGATTCCAGCTCACGCTGATGGAGGGCAGCGTTCCTTTGTGGAGCAATCAGTCGGGAGTCAATTTCCCTTATGAGATTCCAAATGTACTCTCTCTCTACACCAGCAACCTCGGTCCCAACTATTATTTCTATTTCTATGACTGGCTGCTGAATTATACCAGTCAATGTGAAACACCTCGTGTACCGGTTAAAGCGGTAGTCAGCGTTCCGCCGGCTCTCCTCATTGCAACAACGCCGGCTACAGCCACCATTTGCGGTAACAGCGGGCAGCAGGTGGAAATTAATGCGTCACCTGGTTATGCTAATTATACATGGTCGCCGTCAGCAGGGCTATCTTCCACCACGGGAATGAATGTGATTGCCGTACCGCTGGTTACCACTACTTACTCTGTATCAGCGTCAGACAGCATCTGTCAGAACGAGGCATCAGTTACCGTGGAAGTAGCCAATACGCCTTCCATCAGCGTTACTGCCACCGCAGACTCCATCTGCCCGGGAACACCTACACAGCTTTTTGCAACGGCCACCCCACTGCTGAATTATCTTATCAATGAGATTTCCTTCAGTCCTGAAACAGGTGAGGGTGATACGGTTTCATTGCAGGAAGATGAAGTGAGCGATCCGTTACCCATCGGATTCACGTTTAAGTTTTTTGGAAACTATTATGATCACTTTGAAATTGCATCCAATGGCTTCATCACTTTTGATTCCACTGCGGATGATGGCTGCTGTGCCGGCCAAAAATTACCCGAAATAGTATCACCCAATAACCTTATTGCCTTTGCCTGGGAAGATCTATCGCCACAGCTTGGCGGATCCGTCTCCTACTTCCTGACAGGTATCGCACCCAATCGTAAACTGGTAATCCGCTTTGATGAGGTTCCACATTTCTCCAACAGCGGCAGCAGTGATCCTGTTACCTCACAAGTGCAATTGTATGAGAGCAGCAACATCATTGAAATACATACGGCTTCCATGCCCGGCAATCCTTCCGGTTCCTGGTTAGAACACACGATGGGTATTGAAAATGCGAATGGTACGCTGGCTGCCGCCGTGCCGGGAAGAAACGGCAATGCTGTATGGACAGCCAATGCAGATGCATGGCGTTTTTCACCCAATGAATATGCCTATAACTGGCTTCCTGCGGGAACGTTGAATAACGATTCATTGTCCAACCCGGTCGCTACGCCTTCAGGCACCATCACTTATACAGTAACTGTACTCGATACTGCTACACAATGTGCTGGCAGTGCATCCAAAACGATTAAAATTATCAATGAACCGGTGCCTGGTGAAATCAGTCCGCCATTCAATGCCTTTTGTGATGCCGGATTTGATACACTCCTGCTGACCGGTTTTACCTCAGGCGCCACCATACATTGGCTGCAATCTCTCAGCAGCGGAGGGCCCTACACAGAAACTGGTGCTTCAGGACCTGTGTACATGACTTCCCTGCTGGACACCACTATGTATTTCATCGCCAGTGTAGCCTGCAGCAACATTACTTATGCGGAGGAAGCGGTTCTGCAAATAATGCCTGTTCCGCCACCTCCCTCCGGCGATTCGGTTTACCGGTGCGGTACAGGCAAAGTGGAGTTAGTTGCAGAAGGCTCAGGCGGCAGCATTTCATGGTATGATGCTGCTACAGGAGGCAATTATCTTGGACAAGGTTCATCGTTTACGACACCTTCCATTTCTCAACCCACCGTTTTCTGGGCAGAAGAAGGCCCGCCGCCGGTAACACCACTGCCAACTACTTTTATTGGTGGAAATACAAATGATGGAAATATGTTCAGCGTGACGGCCATTGAAAACATCAACATTACCGGATTTGATGGACATATAAGTTCCGGGTCATCATCAAATATTGAAATTTACTATAAAAAAGGATCATATATCGGTTATGAAAATAATGCATCAGCCTGGCATTTTTTAGGCGTCGCCAACGGGGTGAATGGTATGGGAATCGGGATTCCCACACCCTATCCGTTGTCTTTGAATCTGATGATACCTGCCGGAAATACCTATTCATTTTACATCACCTCCAACAGCAATAGCCTCAATTATTCGTATGGAACAGCGGAAGGCAGTGTGTTTGCCGCCGATGGGAATCTGCAAGTGAAGGAAGGCATCGCCATTACATACCCTTTTGGCGCGACACTGCAACCAGTGCAGTGGAATGGCATCATCCATTATCAGAATGTAGGCTGTGCCAGTGAGCGAACACCAGTCAATGCCATAGTTTATATCCCAATGATTGCTGCTTCCGCCAGCAGCCTGAGTATCTGCCAGGGGGACAGTATCACCTTAACTGCTCAAAACAACGGATGGGGAAACTACAACTACCAATGGTTACCGGTGCTTACTTCTATGATTCCGCCTGATGGAACCGGTGACCTGGTAACCGTTGCGCCGGCCGCAACGGTAACATTTACACTCACCGCCCAGGTAGTAAATGCCGTTTGTGATACGATGCTGATATTACCGGTTGAAGTGCACATACCTCCTGCAGTCAATTTCAGCGGATTGCCGGATACAGTTTTTATGACAGACCTTCCATATACCTTGACGGGTAGTCCTGCCGGCGGAACATTTTCAGGCACCGGCGTATCCGGAAGTATGTTTGATCCGTCAGTTGCAGGACCAGGCGGACCGTATCTTGTTTCATATTCTTTTACGGACGCTTTTGGGTGCAGCGGTGATACCTCGCAGTCAACCTTCGTATTGAACAATACCGGATGGGGCCACAACCAGCAAGAATACGCCTTCCATCTTTCCCCCAATCCATCCTATGGTGAATTTATGATGCATGTACAACTGCCGCTACCTCTTAAGGCTGTACAGATAACTATACGTGATATCTATGGAAAAATATGGTATGATCAGCTATTGGGATTGACAAACGGCAGGCTGCTGCAACCGTTTGATTTAAGTCATGCGCCCAAAGGCTCTTACGTTGTTGAATGTAAGGCAGATGGAATACTGCAGCAAGGGAAAATAATATTGCAGTAGTTGCCTGCAACACAATGGCAAGCAGTAATTATTTTATACCATACTTCTGTTTGTAAATTTCATATAGCTGCTTTTGCGAATTATCGAGATTAATGTCGCGGCCCTGGATGAAGGCACGTTCGATATTGCTGGTTCTCATATCCAATACATCACCAGTAGATATAATGATGTTCGCGTCTTTCCCAACTTCCAAACTTCCGGTGCTGCTTTCTATGCCAAGAATTTTTGCCGTGCTGGAAGTAACCGATTTCAACGCGTCTTCTTTGCTCACACCATGTGCTGCTGCAGTGCCTGCCATAAAGGGCAGGTTGCGCTGCTGCCAGTATCCGGTAACGCTGAGGCAATACAGGACACCTGCCTGTTGCAGCATGGCTGCCGTGCGATAGGGAACATCCACTTTTGTATCATCACCGTCAGGCAGTGAATGCGTCTCACCTAAAATTACCGGAACACCATTCTCCTTGAGTAAGTCAGTGCATTTATAAGCATCACTTCCTCCTACCAATACCATTTTTATTCCGAGGTCTTTGGCAAACTGAACGGCATTCATGATTTCGCGGATGTAATTGGTATGAATAAAAACAGTTTTGGATTGATCGAACACTCCTTTCATTGCCTCAAAATTAATGTTGCGTTGGGCATGCGATGACTGCACATTATACTGTTGTGCCTGTAAAAAATAACTGCGGATCTGTTGCACCTGCTTTTCATAATCGTCATTGGTAGTTACCGCCGCACCATTGTCGTTGAAATCAAACCTGAACCAGGAAGGCCAGTTGAGGTGAATACCATCATCGGCTTTATACTGTGCATCTTCCCAGTTCCATGCATCCAGTTGCATAATGGAAGAGGCACCGGAAATAGTACCGCCCCGTGGTGCCACCTGTGCCAGCAAAACACCATTGGACCGCACCGTCGGGATTGCTTTCGAATCGGTGTTGTATGCTACAAGGCTGCGGGTGCCGGGATTATAGTCACCCACCTCCGCATAGTCATTGGTCGCACGTGCTGCTTCGATTTCATTCAGTCCGATCGTGGTACAGGGCGCAATCAATCCCGGATAAACTTGTTTTCCCGTGGCGTCAATCACGGTTGCGCCGGCAACAGGAGCATTCGCTGCACTGCCTACGTAGGTAATTTTTCCGCCGGAAAATGCGATTGCTCCCCGTTCCATCACCTGCCCGCTGCCGGTGTGTATGGTGGCGCCTGTTATCAGCACCGGACCCGTTTGTGCAGGAACAGGTGCAATGCGTTGTGCTGCGGATCGTCCGTGAAAAGAAAATAGAAGAGCGAGTGTGATGGCAAGATACTTCATGGTGAAAAGGTCAAAATTTTATGGTATGAAAAAACAAAAATGCAGGATCCGCTAATCGATAATGCGTGGCTGTACAAATTATTGCTGCCCTACAGCGCTTCCATCCGTCATCGAATCACAATCCCATTCGCGGTTGAACTCAATCTTAATTTTTTCTGTTGGTGCGCCGTTCTTTTTCGCCTGCAGCATTTTATTGATCAGGCGCGTTCGCTCCTGCTGAATCTGCTGCTGATGTTGCGCGTCTTTTTCCAGGCTGAAAAAACAAATGCCATCCACGAGTGTCATCTCCGGCGAGGCGTAAACCGACAGCGGATCATTGTTCCACAGTACTACATCAGCGTCCTTGCCGGCCTTTATGCTTCCGACCTTGTCATCCACATGCAGCATTTTTGCCGGGTTAAGTGTACATAACTTCCAGGCCTCTTCTTCACTTAATCCTCCGTACTTGATACTCTTCGCTGCTTCCTGGTTCAGCCTTCGTGCCATTTCAGCATCATCGGAATTTACGGCTGTTACTACGCCGGCTCCTGTAAGCAAAGCGGAGTTATATGGAATTGCGTCATATACCTCATACTTGTAGGCCCACCAGTCAGAGAAGTTGGAAGCATAAATATTTCTTGCCTTCATCTTGTCCGCCACTTTGTATCCTTCGAGGATATGAGTAAACGTATTCACCTTGAATCCCATCGAATCTGCCACATGCATCAGCATATTCACTTCCGACTGAACATAAGAATGGCAGGTGATGAATCGCTTTCCATCCAGAATTTCTACCAGCGCATCCAGCTCGAGATCCCGCCGCGGTGCTATTGCGGCTGACTTCTGTTTTGCAGGAATGGCGTTATAGGCGGCCCATTCCTTTTTGTAGTCCTGTGCCCTTACAAAAGCGTCATACATCGTTTGTTCAACACCCATCCTTGTCTGCGGAAAGCGGCTGGTATTCATATCACCCCAATTGGATTGTTTCACATTTTCACCGAGCGCGAATTTGATGAAGCCCGGCCAACCCTCAAATTTCATAGCTTCCGGTGAATAGCCCCAACGTAGTTTTATCAGTTGCGTTTGGCCACCGATGGAATTAGCTGATCCATGTAATATCTGCGCCGCGGTAACTCCCCCTGAAAGCTGACGGTAAATATTAATATCATTTGGATAGATGATATCAGCCACTCTCACTTCAGCGGTAACGGATTGTGTTCCTTCATTCAATCCTTGTGCTGCGGCAATATGTGAATGCTCATCAATAATACCCGACGTGAGATATTTGCCGGTTGCATCATATACCTTCACATCACCCTTTGGCACCGCGAGATTTTTTCCTATCTGTTGAATCTTTCCTCCCGTAATAAGAACATCCGTATTCAGCAAGACGCCTTCCTTTTCATTAGTCCATACGGTTGCATTTCTGAACAGAAAATTTTCCTGCTTGGGCAAGGTGGCGTTTCCATAACCCACGAAAGGATATAAAACAATTCCCTCAACACCAGGCTTCTCTTTCTTTTTTGAAGTGTCGGCCTTTTCCTGGTAAGACGTTGTAAGACTTGCACTCCAGTTGATCCAATTGCCCTTTGGATCCTGCCCGCCACCTGCCAGGTTTTTATCTTTCCGGTAACCGCTCAGCCGAAACATTTCATTACTGCTATCGGCCGGATAACGGAATGAGATAGTGACCAGATCATCTTTAATGGTGAGGCTGGTTTTCAGCTTTTCTTTGTCATTAATCCGGATAGTTGCTTCAGGCGCCGTAGCTGTTCCTTCCACCACCAGGTTCAAGTTGGTTAGTGCGCCTGCCGTGAGTGTATATGTGCCGCGCAAATCCTGCAGGTCATAACTATTCACAACATAAGGCATCCCTTTTATCCAATTCTGATAGATAATGTTTTTCTCATGGAAGATATTATCAGCGCAAATGATGAAGTTGGCCACCTTTCCCTTCTCCAGCGTGCCAACCTGGTCCAGCACGCCCATCATGGCTGCCGGTGTATAGGTGAGTGCCTTGAGTGCCATCGCCTGACTCATTCCATTGTCAATAGCTGCGCGAAGATTTTTCCAGAAGTCATTTTTTGATTTGAGTGAAGCGGCAGTGATGGCGAACGTGATGCCGGCCTTTTCCATGGCAGCCGGGTTAGATGGCGCCATCTCCCAATGCATCAGTTGCGAGAGGGGGATCTGGTCTGCATCATATGGATCTTCCACATCCAGCGCAACGGGAAAATTGAGCGGAACAATAAAAGCATCGCCCGTGGCTTTTACATCTTCCATACGCTGGTACTCATCACCGGCTCCTTTAATAATATACCGGATACCGAACTCGTCGCCGATTTTATCGGCACGCAAAACAGAATAAACATCTCCTGCTTCAAATACCTGCGGCAGTTGCAGCTCTTTGTTCAAAGCATCCAGCGAGATATTCGCCTCCGCCTTTCCATTGGTTGATTTATACCATTGTGCATCATAGTAAGTCTGCCGGATCAAGGCTATGCTCCCCATCAGTGAGGATGGATAATCCTGTGTGGAAACTCCCTTATTGAAGGAATAGTAAGCAGCAGACTGATCCTTCAGCAGCATCTCATTACTTTTTTCTTCGCCCAGAAAAACCACAGCGCCGGTTCCACGAAAGATGCCATCTTTCTGATGGGTGGATACGGTGCCAAATCCCATCTCACGCAGTTCTTTGGCCAGATCTGCTTTTACTTCAAACAGTTCATTACCATGTATTTCAGGATGCACTGCCTGATTCCAATTATAGGCACCTTCTTTATTCGTGAGAAACTGCGGATCTCTAGGGCCCTGGTTCTGCGGCTTGGCTACTGCCGGCATGCCATAGTCTGAATAGATATCGATAAATGACGGGTAGATGAATTTACCCTGGAGATCTGTCACTATAGCGCCTTTGGGGATTTCCTGGTCGATGCCTATCGATTCAATTCTGCCGTCACGGATAATTAATGTCGCATCAGCAATCATGGTCTGATAGTCAGTAAAGACCGTTGCATGTGTAAACGCATACAGTTTTTCACGTTCATCTTTTACGCCATTGCGTGGAAATGTTACCTGTGAGAATAATTGCTGTGAAACAATCAGCAGCAGGAAGGTGATGAAAGATTTCATGGAAGTAGGTGAATTGAAATATTGTGCCGGTGAAAAAGGTAACCCTTGTAATAAGGTGCGCCAAAGTAAAAATAAATTCCTCCTTTGCAGCCATCACATCGACAAGCTGTTGATTTTTGTCAACGAATCAGATAATTATCAAAATGAATCATACGCAACGCTTGTTTAGAAGACCGGCTACCACAGCATCTGTAAAACGGATAAAGCAATTGAAGGATCATCATCCAAACTTTTATTCGCCTGGCATAAAATCACCATGAGTCCTTCAACTGCTGCTTTGTTTTGCAAGGGAAGTCACTCCGGAATAATCCCGATTAGCCATCATAAACTCCCAATAGATTTCGGCTTTGAACCGCCACGATTGATCCGACTGCAAAATCAGCCGGAAAATGTGGTCAAACAGCCCCATTTTTCGGTAGTTGACAGTTATCAACATTTTTTAATAGATTATGTTGAACACCGAATGCTTTTAAGAAGCCGGATTGGGCTGCACCGGAATCGTTTTAAATGCGTAAAAGCTTTACTGGGTAAGCATTCTGACGAAGTTAACTGTTCCACTTTCTGAATAAAAAAATGCTTCCTGAGCCTTCATAAAAATGTTGATAAAAATAATATTGCTATCTTGGAAATCAGTTTGACTCGATTTCAAACGCCATTCCAGTAAAAATCGCCGTTCAATGAATTTCGAAAAGGACGTATTTATCAGTTACGCTCATGTAGACGATGTGCCCATAACGGAAGGCATGAAGGGCTGGATTTCGGAGCTGCATGAGTATCTTCAAAACCGGGTTTTCCAGCTAACCGGTGTCAAGCCTGTGATCTGGCGTGATGCCAGGCTGCAGGGCAATGATTTTTTTGCACCCGAAATCGTGGCGCAGTTTCCCAAACTGAAAGTATTGGTGTCAATCATCACGCCCAGGTACCTCAAATCATCCTGGTGCACCAAAGAGGTGGAAGAGTTTTTCAAAGCTGCCAATGAAAACGGCGGCATCAGCGTAGAGAATAAAGCACGCATCTTCAAAATCATAAAAACACCAGTAAAGCGTGACGAGCAGCCCGAAAAGATCCGCGAGATATTAGGCTATGAATTTTATAAGATTGATTCCGCTTCCGGTAAGTTTACCGAGTTTGACAAGATGTACGGTCAGGAACAACAGCAGGCATACTATGCCAAAGCAAATGACGTGGCACAGGACATTGCCAAACTCATCATGGCACTTGACCACTTTGATCCGACGAAGGCCAATGGTAACGGACAGACCGCTTCAACAGCCATCACCTATGATCCGGCAAAAGTCAGTGCCGGAAAGAAAATCTACCTCGCTGACACTTCTTATGATTTGAAAGAATATCACGAAAATATTAAACGTGAACTCGAAGACACGGGTTTTACCGTGTTGCCAAACAAGCACCTGACGCCGGTAGCCGGCCTGATGAGAGAGGAGATAGAAAATTTCATGAAGGAATGTGTGCTTTCTATTCACGTAGTAGGTTCCTCCTACGGCCTGGTGCCTGAAGGAACTGATCAGTCCATTCTCTCGATACAAAATGAGATTGCCGCTAAGCAAGGTGCCGAAAGAGGTTTAACCCGTTTGATCTGGATCCCACCCAATGTTGCTGCAGAAGATCCGAGGCAAAAAGCCTTTCTGGATCAGCTGCGGCACCATGAAGTGCTGCAAAGCGGTTCTGATTTGCTGGAGAGCACCATCGAGGAATTGAAGTTCGCCATCTTCGATACCCTTCGAAAGCAGGAAGCGAAAGAGAAAGAAGAGAAAGCAAAAGCGCAGGAGGAAGCCCGTAAGAAAGCACTGGAAGAGGAAAAGCGACAACAGAGTAATAACAGCGTGACAGTCGCCGGAACAACTGCGGCTGATAACGGCCCGAAGATGGTTTATTTCATTTGCGATCAGCGCGATCTGAACGATACTAAAGAGATTGAAGATTTTCTTTTCGACAGCGGTTATGAAGTCGTGCTGCCGATTTTTGAAGGTTCTGAAGCGGATTTACGTAAAGAGCACGAAGAAAACCTGCGCGCCTGTGATGCCATTTTGGTCTATTATGGCAACGCCAATGAACTCTGGCTGCGCAGCATGACACGCGACTTGCTGCGTATTCCGGCACTCGGACGCAGCAAACCATTGCTCGCCAGTATCGCCTACCTCGCAGGGCCTGCATCTCCGCAGAAAGAACGCTTCCGCTCACATGAATTAACCATCATAAACGGACTTGCCGGATTTAATCCTGATCTGTTCAATGACCTCAAGTCAAAACTCAAATAACCACGGCACCTGATGGCTGATATTACCCATATGAAGAATCCTTTCGTCGGGTTACGCGCGTTTGAGGAAAACGAGGATTATCTTTTTTTTGGGAGAAGTGCTGAAATAAATGACTTGCTGAAAAAATTTGCGGCAAGTCGCTTTCTAGCTGTGATCGGTTCTTCCGGCAGCGGCAAATCATCGTTAGTGAAATCGGGCTTATTGCCGGCTGTGTATAGCGGATTCCTTTCAGTGGGCACTAACTGGCGTGTCGTTACTTTTCGGCCAGGCAATGATCCCATCGGCCATATGTCGAAGGAACTGGCGAAGGAAGGAGTATTGTATAACGAAGTGGCCGCATCACGGATTCCCTACCAGCCAATTATTGAATCAACACTGAGGCGTAGTGGCGGCGGGCTGATACAGGCCTACCGGCAGGCACACCTGGCGCCGACAGAGAACCTGCTGGTGGTGGTTGATCAGTTTGAAGAATTATTCAGGTTCAGCAGGTATGAAGCGGAAGCCAATGATGGCAAGAGTGATGCGCTGAATTTTGTCAATCTATTGCTGACGGCTACACAACAGCAGGAGTTTCCGGTGTATGTGTTGCTCACCATGCGCTCTGATTTCCTCGGTGACTGTGCGCAGTTCCGTGGTCTGCCGGAAGCCATTAATGCCGGGCAATACCTGGTGCCGCGCATGACGCGGGATGAAATCCGGGAAGCGATCACCGGGCCGATTGCGGTGAGTGGTGCTCAGATCGCGCCGCGCCTGGTAACCCGCGTGCTGAATGACATTGGAAACAACCTCGATCAGCTGCCGATCCTTCAGCATGCCATGATGCGTACCTGGGATAACTGGTATAAAAAAAACCAGCCAGCCGTTCCCATTGACATTGAGGATTATGAACAGGTCGGTACGATGGGCAAAGCGCTGTCGCAGCATGCGGAAGAAGCCTTTGCCGAGTTAAAAACAGAAAAACATCAACATACCTGTGAGCTGATGTTTAAGGCGCTTACGGATAAGGCAGCCGATGTGCGCGGCACGCGCAGGCCCACCAGTGTGGAGGATCTTTGCATACTGAGCGATGCCGGCGTGAGCCAGGTAATTGAGATCGTGGAGGTATTCAGAAAACCGGGCCGCACCTTTTTAATGCCGCCACCGGGTATTCCCTTAACTGAAAAATCCATCATCGACATTTCGCATGAGAGCATCATGCGTGTGTGGGACCGTTTGGCGAAATGGACGGATGAGGAAGCATTAGATGCGGAAGTGTATCTGCGCCTTTCTGCAGCAGCACAGTTATACGAAGAGGGGAAGACTGATTTGTGGCGTAACCCTGAGTTAGGTATTGGATTAAAGTGGTATAACGCGAATCAACCCACTAAGATGTGGGCTGATCGGTATGATAATAACTTTGAGAAAGCCAAAGCTTTCCTTTTTAAGAGTGAAGAAGAAGCCATTGCACTGCAAAAGGAAAAAGAACGCGCTGCACGAAACAGGAGGAGGATCGCCATTGGCGCCATAGTTATACTGGCGCTCTTCTCTGCTACCGCATTATGGCTATGGCGCACGGCAGATGCCGCCAAGGTGAGGGCCGTGATTGCTGAAAAAAATACTCGTGTCGCACTCGATTCAGCCGAAGTGGCAAAGAACAGAGCAGATAGCCTGAAGACCATAGCAGTAGAGCAAAAATTGAAAGCGGATACTGCCAAAATTGTGGCAGACTCACTGAGGCTCATTGCTGAGGCTCAGACACAAATAGCCTGGGCTGAGAAAAAGGAAGCAGACATACAAAGAAACAAGGCCGACAGCCTGCTGAAAGAGACCTTAAAGCAAAACCGGCGCATTGCCGCATCAGAATACCAGAAGCTCATACGGGAAGGTCCAACCGATGAAGATTCCATCAACCATGGCTGGAACTACAACTATTACTCCTACTGGTGGCACCTGGTGAATTTGCAGCAAGACCCGGCTAACAAAGCCGATGTCAGAAACGATGAGCTTTATGACAAGCTTTATTACAGCCTGGTGCTGGGCAACTATAAAAATGACAACAGGAAGAATAATAAAGACTTTGTCATGGATAAGATCAGTGACGGCGGCCCAACCGGTTACCTGCCGGAGACCTGTTCCCTTGGCAATGGTCACGATGTTACCATCAGCAATGACAAGCTCAGGGTGCAATACAATGGCTCTTACGAATTGATGCCCCGCAGAATCAGTGCGCTGGCCGCCGACAGCACTGACAGGATGCTGTTGATTGCAACAGAAGATAATGTGCTCACCGTCGAAAAACTTGACGATGAATTACAGCGTGTGAACACCTACAAAATACCGATGGGTGGGCAGGTGACAGCAGTGGACTACGATGCCGGCAGTGATGTGATTTTCTTTGGATTGCTTACCGGTGAAATCGGCTATATCAATTTTATGAAAGACAGCAGGAATCAACCGGTCTATAAAAACCAGCTGGACTCGAAAGTTACTGCCATAGATTTTTTCATACGGGAAAAAAACCAGGCCTGTTGCCTGTTGGCTACCAGTATCCGGGGCCAAGCCATCGTGTATGAGCTTGGCGCTGCACCCGGCATGCTGGCTGCATTTTTAAGAGCAAACAAAGAACTATCAGGAATTGAATTGCCAGAAAGCATCGGCGATATCAGGAGCGCCAGGTACCTTGCAACATTGAGCCGGGTGGAGTTGGTGACTATGAAAAACAGCAGTTACCGATGGAATCCGTTTGTGGATGAATTACTGATCGAACTGCAAGCACATCTTGACACCGCAGCACTTTCCAGGACAACAAAAAATAATAAATTCTACTGATGAAAATTTTCAGGCGGCTGCTTCTTTTGTTGGTTATATCAGGATTTCATGATACGGTGTTCGCAGCCTGCACTATGTCAGTAAGCGGCTTGAAGTCAAATGTCACCTGCAACAATGCAGCCGATGGATCTGTCGATGTTACGGTGACTGGCGCAGTAGGAACAGTTACCTATGAATGGAATGACGGGGCAACAACGGAAGACCGGACCGGCTTGTCACCGGGCAGTTACACCATCACGGTAACCGATGATAATTGCTCTCGGCAGAAAACATTTAATATCACTGAGCCGGAGGTTCTCAGCATCAGCAGTATCATCAATAACGCGACTACGCCGGGCGGATCAGACGGTTCTATCAGCTTAACCGTTGCCGGTGGCACTCAGCCTTATACTTTTCTTTGGAATACCGGAGCGATTACGCAGAATATAAGCAACCTGCCGGCAGGCACCTATTCGGTCGTACTTACTGATAAAAACGATTGTTTCCTAACTGATACTTTCACCGTATTCGATGCCTCCTGCCAGATCCAGGTATTCCCGTCATCACCTTCCATTTGTGCAGGCAGTGGTATTGGCGTGCAACTGATTGTTACGGCATTCGGCGCAACCGGATATGACTGGTCACCCTCAACAGGATTATCGGCTACCAACGGCGCTTCTGTGGTAGCAACACCGCCGGTCACCCAAACTTATACGGTTACTGCGAATAACCTCAGCGATTGTTCTGCCAGCATTACTGTGATAGTTAACCCTGTTCCGGCAGTGAATCAGATTCCTGATACCGCTTATTGCAATGGCGTAACCGCAAAGATCATCAAGTTCAGCAGCACGACGGACGGCGCTGAGTTTCATTGGTCGAGCGACAGGAATATCGGCTTTGGCACCTCAGGCGATAACAATAACATTTCCTATACTGCTACCAATACAGGCAATGAAACAGATACGGCAACCATTACAGTATATGCAACCGCCAATGATTGCAAAGGCCCTGATATGCTGTTTAAAATAATTGTGCATCCCACTCCACAACTGGATTCAATAGCTAACATCACCTATTGTAATGGTGAAAGTAGTCCGGGAGTGGCTTTCAGCAGTACAGTGACGGGTTCCACTTTTCAATGGACAAGCACGCAAGACATTGGCTTCGGTATTGCCGGCAATGGGAATATCGCCGCTTTTATTGCTGCCAACTCCGGTAACTTTACCAAAACCGCTACTATTAAAGTGGTGGTGACAGCCAATGGTTGCAAAAGTGCGAAGCCACAATCAGACTTCGCCATCAGCGTGGAACCATCGCCGTTGATGAATAACGTTTCAGATAAAACATACTGCAATGGTGAAGTAATCAATGGTATCACATTCAGCAGTAATCCTTCCGGTGATGAATTCCACTGGACCAGCAGCGCTAACATTGGTTTTGGTGTGAGCGGCGTTGGGAATATTCCCGGTTTTATAGTAGTCAACTCCGACACGCTTACAGTGAAGGATACGGTTAAAGTGTATGCTACAAAGTCCGGATGCAACGGACCGGTCTTGTCTTTCA
Organism: Chitinophagales bacterium; assembly: GCA_044227805.1. GTDB lineage: Bacteria > Bacteroidota > Bacteroidia > Chitinophagales > UBA10324 > JACCZZ01. Next base: position 31,016 of record JBGAWA010000020.1, read on the forward strand.
TTATTTCAGTAGTCCCCACGCCGCTCCTTACCAGCCCTGTAGCGCTGAATGTCTGCAACGGAGTAGCGTTTGAATATACAGCGGAAGCCAACATCGGCACTACATTCAGTTGGGAAAGACCTCTGGTTACCGGCATCAGTAACAGCGCTGCTTCGGGCACCGGGAATTTCATCAGTGAAACACTGATCAATACAACGAATGAACAGGTGGTGGTGAAGTATAACTTCGAGATGAGTACCGGTGGAACCTGCATCAGCTATGATACGCTGGCAGTAACCGTTTATCCGACAGCGGCCATCAGCAGCTCGCTCGCCGAATCCGTCTGCGATGAGGCGCCCTTTGTTTACCTGGCCACGAGTGAAACACCGGGCACGGCCTTCAGCTGGAGCCGCGGCGCCGTACCTGGCATCAGCAATGCAGCAAATGCTGATACCAGTAACCTGATTAATGAAATGCTCGACAACACCACAACAGATAACATAACCGTTTTCTATACTTTCACCATCGAATCCGATGGTTGCCCAGCCACTAACCAGCAACTTTCTGTGATCGTGAAAGCAACACCGGAGCTTAACGACTCTATCCTCTTCTATTCCATTTGCAACGACGCCATATTTTCAACAACTCTTTCCAGCAGCACACCCAACACCACCTTCTCCTGGGAGCGGCCTGCCATACCGGGCATCCTTCCTGATACTAATCAGGACGACAGCACCCTCATCAGCGAGTCGTTGCACGATTCAACTTCCAATCCACTCACCACCTTGTACATTGTCACGCTGTCCCATGAAAATTGCGAAAACATCAACCTGCTGTTTGTTACCGTAAACCCGACTCTCCGATTATCATCTGACACATCATTCACCATCTGCGACAGTATTCCCTTTGTTTACCAGGCCGAAAGCGCCACAGACGGCACCACCTTCAGCTGGAGCAGGGCTTCAGTTCCAGGCATCAGCAATCCTGCCGGTACGGGAAACTCCAATCTTATCAATGAAACACTGGCCAACAACACCAACTTGCCGGTGGAGGTCACCTACCTGTTTACGCTCAACATCGATACCTGCTTCTATACGCAACCTGTTCGCGTAACCGTCAATCCAACTCCTAAAGTTGATCCCGTTGCGAATAAGATATATTGCAATGACGTGGCGGTGAGTGGCATCTCTTTTCAAAGCAATGTTGACGGAGCAGCATTTTTCTGGACCAGCACACAGGATATTGGTTTCGGCACCAGCGGCAGCGGAAACATTCCTGCTTTTGATGCGCTGAATGCGGGAATATCTCCCATCGTGGATACCATTGAGGTATATGCCAATGCTTATCAGTGCGACGGGCCGCTGTCCTTTTTCACGATTACCATCAACCCGACTCCGCTGCTGAGTAGCTATGACGATACCACCGTTTGCAACAACGTGCTCTATGTTTACCAGGCCGAAAGCGCTACCAACGGTACAAACTTTAGCTGGGTCAGGCCGCATATCGATGGCATCAATCCATTTGCCGGCTCGGGCACCAACAGCATTATCAATGAGGCACTCACCAATACCACGGAAGCGCCTATCACCATCGAATATATTTTCTCCCTCACCATCGATACCTGCACCAACCTGCAATACCTGCATGTTACAGTAAATCCCACGCCTGAAATGAGCAGCGTGAAAGATAGCGCCATCTGTGACGGAGTACTATTCAATTACTTAGCCACCAGTGCAACAATCGGAACCAATTTCAGCTGGAGCCGTGACAGTATTGCCGGCATCGCCAATGCTCCGGGTGCAGGCAATGACAGCCTGATACAGGAGACTATTGACAACATCACCTTTGCGCCGGTGACCGTACAGTATGATTTCACCTTAACCTACACCAATGTTGTTACCTGTGAAAACCATGCATGGCTGAATGTGAAAGTGAATCCGTCACCTCCTTTGCCTTCCTTTACTTCACTGGCACCGGATTCAATTCCTGTAACTGTTTGCGGCGGAGCTGCCAATATCAATTTCAATATCAATCATCCGGAAGGGGCCAATGGCGTCACTTACCTGTGGACTGCCACGCCGGAGGATGCAGTTACGATTGGCAATACTAGCAATCCCAACACCGTGATAACTTTCCATAACACAGCCGCACAGGTGAAGATTAAGGTATTTGCATTAAACAGTGATTCGCTGGGCGGATGCCCGGATTCAGTGGTGCAGGTAGTGCAGGTTACCTCAAACGAGGATTCCATTTCAACGCGTAAAATAATTCTGAAGCAGCCCGGTAACCTGTTGGTTTATCCTGACAATTCCATGCAGGCGGATAGCGGTCAACACAGTTATCAGTGGGGGTATGATGAAATACTGGGCATTGATGCAGTTACGATGGATACCCTGCTTGGCCCTCCGCATGAAATAGCGGGACAGGTGTACCAGTTTTTTGTGCCCGAAACAAAATTCATCAACAACACCAATACCGATGTGGCAACCGATAAATATTGTTTTTGGGTTTTACTGAAAAGAGGAGATTGCCAGAGCAAGGTGTATTACAACGGGCCCTATGCTCCACCCGGAAAGCTTACTGATGAAGGATCCACCGTTTCCATCAAAGTGAAGGCTTATCCCAACCCGACGACCGGCAGCTTCCAGGTATTGCTTACCGGTAACGTGTACGGAGCCATTGACACAAAAATCTATAACACACTCGGTGAAGTTGTTTTTACTTCCAGCTTCATCAAAAACAATTTTGAGAGCAGCGAATACTTTAAAGACCTAAACCTCCCTAACGGCATTTACCACCTGGAACTGATAAGCACCGATCATCAAAAAGCAGTGGCACGGATCGTGGTGGCCCATTAAATGAGAAACAGGATGAAACATACATACACTTTTCTACTTCTACTCCTGATCCTGTTTCCGGCAGCGGCACTGGCTCAATCAGTCCCTGCCACGTCTGATACAGCGCTTATCAGTGAGTTGCTTGGATCCTGGAACGTAGGTTTGCATCAGGACGGAAATGAAGGGGTCAATATCAGGATGTTCAATAAGTTTAAAGAACTCTTTTGGCCCGAGGCAACCGTTGATGACGAAATCGATGCGGTTTTCAATCCCGCAGCAGCTGATGATCCTGATCCTTATAAGACAGCCACCAAGCCATTTGAATTCTATGCGCATGATCTCGCGCTCCATTTCAGAAATATGAAGACAGAAACGTCTGAAATAATTTATAATCGGATTGAAGTTGCAAATGATACGATAATCAATGTAACACTGATAAAAACCTCATCAGGCGAAAAACTGCGGCAGTATGTATTTGATACCGACTCCGGCCGCACGCTGACCATGAATGCGCTGCGGTATAAAAATCAGCAGCATCCTGTTGAAGTAAGAGAAAAAGACACCGCAAAAATTATAACTGCCATCTCGCAGGTGAGAGAAACGGGCGATCCGGTTTTTCACTTTGCCGCGAAGCATTCCATGCTCGTGCAATTGAAGGTGAAGCAGGGAATCATGAAAATCAGTGGCATCCGGATTATTTCCACTTTCTATGACAGTTGTACCAATGATCTTGACAATGACGGCGTGACCGATGATGATGATTATTGCAAAGAACAAAAGGGCGACCTCACGGCACATGGCTGCATTGATAACGACCTCGATCAACTGCCTGATACGGATGATGACTGCGATTTTATTTATGGGGTAGCCGGCAACAATGGATGCCCGTCGAATTATTTTGTTTCCAATTTTGATATTACGCCTTATGTCGGCTTCCAGTTGAATTCTACAAAACTGAATATGCCGGAGCCTTCCGCCCTGGGCTACAACCAGGTTGACGTACTTGAATCTCAAAAAGGAAGTCTGTCAAATCCCGGACTGAGCATCAGCCCTGTTGTGGGTGCCGACTTATCCTATTTTTTCGGGAAAAGAAAGAAAAATTTCGGCCTGTCCGCAGGTGCCAGCTATACCAGGTTTACCGCTTCCTATGAGGTTACTGCGCCAGCCGTGTATGTTTTCAGATCCAACGACGGCGTCACCGATTATCGCCGCGTGGTAACACTGGAGGCAGGTTCCAAAGAAGACCTGACCTATCGCATCGCTGACTTTCCATTGTATTTCAAATACAGGAAGATTATTCTTCCGAAAGATGAATCAAGATTTTATAAATGGGAGCTTGAATTCAGCGCCGGCCCATCCTTCCTTTTGTTCACCAACTCATCACGTTACAACTCCACCGTTGATTTTGAAGGATTGTACCAGGTGGATACACTCAGCCGTGATGGCTTCACCTACTACGATCTCTTCCAGCATTCCTCCACGTGGAATGTTTACATGACAGCCGACAGTATCAATGCGCAATCGGAAACACCCGGAGCACAGACGGTATTTGACATGCTCAACAAAAGCGGCTACGACTTCGCTACGGGAAAAAAATACAATGGAGAAACAAAGCCGTTCAGCAGCAGCAATATCGCCTTCCATGCAAAGTTTGAAGCTTGCTACAACTTCAATGACAACGACAGGTTCGCTATCAAGTTTGGGGGCAATGTAATGTTTGCACCATTGTCTGATCAATCAGCGGGCTATACCTTTGTTGACAAAACAGCCGATGCTTACCAGTCTGTTTATGAGAGCCATGCGAAGTCAGGCTATTTTGCATTCGCTGTGAATGCCGGACTTGTATTCAGGTGGTAATGTCCATTCGCTATTGCCTTTCCATCTTATGACGCTGCGCTTGCTTTTTTACGGCAGGAAAAGGCTATATTCAAGGTATTAAATTATTTATGATCTCCACATCCATTGCTCATGAAGGAATTATCCTTGGCTACCACAAAGCAGGCGATGGATTTCCATTGGTATTCATTCATGGTTTTTGCGAAGATCATACGATCTGGAAGGAATTTGTTGAACCATATACCGCACGGTATTCGGTGCTGCTTCCGGACTTACCGGGTTTTGGCCAATCTACATTACCGGCAAATGCCTGTACCATGGACTTCTATGCCGACTGTATCATCGCTATGCTGACCGCGGAAAAAATCGACCGATGCGCCATCATCGGCCACTCCATGGGTGGCTACATCACCTTGAATATTGCTGAAAGGTATCCGCAATATCTTGCGGGATTTGGATTATTTCATTCACTCGCTTCCGAAGATGATGCAGCCAAAAAGAAAGACCGTGAACGTGTAGCGGATTTTGTAACCGTGAATGGCAGCGCACCTTTTGTTCGTGAATTATACAAAGTGCTGTTCGCGCCTCAGTTTGCCAATACACACCGCGCTACAATGGACAGGCTGGAAAAGCATGCGGAAGAAACGTCAACTGCTAAAGGTGTGGCACGTGCTGCGATCGCCATGCGCGACCGCCGCGATACCACTGCTGTACTCAAAAAAACAAAGGTGCCCGTATTGTTTATTATCGGAAAGGAAGACAAGGCTATTTCAACGGAGAAATCCATGCAGCAATCTCATCTGCCTGCCCATTCGGTGATCAGCCTGCTCGAGGATACAGGTCACATGGGAATGATTGAATCACCCGCCGCATCGAGGCTGGCCGTACATGAATGGCTGTCACTTATTTCCTGAAGGATTTGCTTTTGCTTCCCTGATCTTCACGAGCAGTTCTTTGGTGTCAGCCACATTCTGATCATCATCTTCACCAGCCTTTATGGCTTTCAGTGCCACCGTCTCTGCCTCATCCAACCGCTTTCCCTTGTAAAGCAAGGCGGCGTACGTATCGAGTACTTCATACGTTTTGATTTGGGCCGACCTGGCATCCAGCCAACCCAAGGCCTGGTTGATCACTGCAGGATCATCGCAATTTTGATAAACAGGCCAGCAGAACTGGTTAAGGTATTCTACATCAATGGCAGGATCACTTTTCAATTCAGCATCAATAGCATCGGCATATTTCTTCCATTGTCCTATGCTTTTGTAAAAATTGATCTGCCACAGGGGCAAAAACGTGGGAGCCTGATCTGGAATATATTTTTGCACCATGGCGATAGCCACATTGAACTCTGTTTCGTCCTTGCTTTTCATCGCAACACTTACATGCCTGTACGCCACTTTCTTCACAGCATCCGATGCTTCCTCCTTATACAAGGACTGGTACTTCGTGAAATTGTCCAGTAAAAACTGCTCGTATTTTCCGGGGAAAGAATAGATGTACATCACGCCCCAGCTCACCTCAGAGAATTTATCTTTTTGCGCATCGAGAAACTGTATCACTTCATCAGCAGCGTGACGGACAGGCATCACTCCATCCACCTTAAATGCATCTTTATAGATGGCCGGAAAACCCGGATCCATCACTTTTGAATCAAAGGCATACACCTGTTGATCTTTGATGGCAAGTGCCTGCTGAAATGGTTTCATGAACTCCTGCTGATCCGAAGTATAACCAAGACTTCGGGAAACCAACGCGCCCTGTGGATTGAAGAATAACAAGGTGGGATAACTGATTACTTTAAACTTCATGGCTATTGCAGCCGTTGGTGACTTTTCACAATCCGCCTTGAAAGCGATGAAGTTGCTGTTCAGGAATTCCGACACCTTAACATTGTTGTGAAACATTTCTGCATCCATCCTTTTGCACGGCCCGCACCAGTCGGCAAAGGCATCTACCACGATATATTTATTTTCCGACTTTGCTTTCTGCTGTGCCTCTTCCCAGGTGCCGGTGAAGAAATTCACCTGTTGCGCAAAGGCTATGGGAGATAAACAAATCAAAAGCAGGGGAAGCAGGTATTTTTTCATTGGAAAAATTTTCCGCAAGTTACTAATTTGATCGGATGCTCACTGAATCAGCGAACCGGAGAGCTGGCTGAAAGCATCACCTTGCACTCGTTCAGTGGCATGCCGGTTCCTATAACGCCGTCATAATTCTTCCACGCAGATTATTTAACCCGGATTTTTCAGTAGAAAAATCCCGCTTCGTGACGACGGAGAACGGCTAAGCGTGAATGGTCATCTCCTTCCATCTCTTCGTGGCACTACACAGGTCTGTTCCATCAAGTTTCACTTCGGCATCGGCTGACAGCATGTTACCGGTAACTTTATTTAGTCCCAGCAAACTTAAAACCGACTGTAAACCAATATCAGGACTAACACGAACTCTGTAAATGAATAACAGGGTTGACAATAAAAACTGTAATTTTTTTTTCAGGACGAGACATTCCTTTTTGCCATCACTCAAACCCAACCCGAAAAAAAATGAAAGAGTGTTTTCGCCAACGCTTTATAAAAAACCATACTTAAGAATTCTATCTTTGAAAACTTATAGAAATAAAAACAGTGAATGAAAAACTTTAAAGAAAAAGCAAACTTCCTATGGTCAATTGCCGACTTGCTTCGTGGGCATTACAAGCAAGCTGACTACGGCAAAGTGATTTTGCCTCTCACAGTTTTAAGACGGCTTGACTTTGTGCTTGAACCCACAAAGAAAAAAGTATTGGAAGCATACGCTTCCAATAAAACGAAGAAGCCCGAAATTCTTGAACCGATTTTGAACAGTGCAGCGAAAGCAAAATTTCACAACCGCAGCAAGTTTGATTTTTATGAGTTGGCAAAAGACCACAACAACATTGCAGCAAACCTTCGCAACTACATCAAAGGATATTCAATCAGTGCGACTGAAATTATTGACTACTTCAGTTTTGACGACCAGATAAAAAAATTGGACGAGTATGATTTGCTTTACATGGTTGTAAAGAAGTTTGCCGAAGCGGGAGAAATGTTCAAAGATGTTTCAACGCTTGAAATGGGTTACATCTTTGAAGAACTCATTCGCAAGTTTGCCGAACTCAGCAACGAAACCGCAGGAGAACATTTTACACCGAGAGAAGTAATTCGCCTGATGGTGAATTTGCTTTTCGTGAACGACAAAGACATTCTCCGAAAAAAAGGAATTGTAAAAACGCTTTACGACCCTGCTTGCGGAACAGGCGGCATGTTGAGCATTGCGGAAGAATATCTGAACGAATTAAATCCCGATGCAAAGTTGGAAGTGTTCGGACAGGAGTTGAATCCTGAATCGTATGCCATTTGTAAATCCGACATGCTCATCAAAGGACAAAACCCAAGCAACATAAAATTCGGCAACAGCTTTACACAAGACGGTTTGGAAGATGAAACTTTTGATTACATGTTGAGCAATCCACCGTTTGGTGTAGAGTGGAAAAAGCAGAGAAGCAAATCAAAGACGAGTTTGCAACCAAAGGTTTTGCAGGAAGATTTGGTGCAGGACTTCCACCCATCAGTGACGGCTCATTTCTTTTTCTGCAACACATGATTAGCAAAATGAAACGCAACAAAGGAGGAAGCCGAATTGCCATTGTGTTTAACGGCAGCCCTTTGTTTAGCGGTGGTGCAGGAAGCGGAACAAGCGACATACGCAAATGGATAATTGAAAACGATATGTTGGAAGCCATCATTGCAATGCCCGACCAACTTTTTTACAACACAGGCATTTCAACTTATGTGTGGATTGTAACCGACAGAAAAGAAAAAGAACGCAAAGGGAAAGTGCAACTCATAAACGCAACAGGCAGCGACAAAGAAGATAAAGACAATCCGTTTTACTCAAAGATGCTTCGCAGTTTGGGAAACAAGCGAAAAGAAATTCATGAGAACGCAATACAACGCATCACAGAAATTTACGGAGAGTTTAAAGAAACACCTTACTGCAAAATTTTTGACAATGAAGATTTCGGCTACTTGCGTGTAACCGTTGAAAGACCGAAGCGAAACGAAAAAGGAAAACCCGAAACCGACAAAAAAGGAAATCCAGTTGCAGATGCTGACCTCAGAGATTTTGAAAATGTGCCGTTGAAAGATGATGTTGCAAAATATTTTAAGCGTGAAGTGTTGCCTCACTTACCCGATGCCTGGATTGACGACAGCAAAACCAAAACTGGCTATGAAATAAATTTCACAAAGTATTTCTATCAATACAAACCGCTTCGCAGTTTAACCGAAATACGAAATGATATTTTGGCTTTGGAAGAAGAAACCGTTGACATGATTAAAGAAGTAATCAACTGATGCGTTACGAAAAATATAAATCATCGGGCATTGAGTGGATTGGAGAAATTCCAAGCCATTGGGAAGAAAAAAAGTTTAGGTATGTTTTTTCTTTTGGAAGAGGTTTATCTATCACCAAAGAAAACTTGCAGGATAATGGAGTGCCATGTGTCAGCTATGGTGAGATTCATTCAAGATATGGCTTTGAAGTTAATCCTGACAAACATTCATTAAGATGTGTGAGTGAGGATTATCTCAATTCCTCTCCAAATTCTTTGCTAAAGAAAGGAGATTTTGTTTTTGCTGATACATCCGAAGACATTGAAGGTTCAGGAAATTTTACTTACCTGAATAGTGATGTTCCCGTTTTTGCTGGCTACCATACAATTGTTGCAAAGCCATCACAAAAATTTATTTACAGATACATTGCTTATTTTCTTGATTCAATTGATTACAGAACACAAATACGCAGAGTTGTAAATGGAACAAAAGTGTATAGCATTACTCAATCCATTTTAAAGGGAACAAATATTATTCTCCCACCCATTCCAGAACAAACCACCATCGCAAATTTCCTTGACGAAAAAACTTCACAGATTGACAAACTCATTTCCAACAAACAAAAACTGATTGAACTTTTAAAAGAAGAACGAACAGCCATCATCAACGAAGCAGTAAGCGGCAAAGGAAAAAATTGGGAGAGAAAGAAGTTGAAGTATCTGACAGAAATTATTTCTAAGGGAACAACACCTTCTACTGTTGATGCTGAAATAATTGCTGAAGGAGAAATTAGATTTTTAAAAGCAGAAAATATTCTTCCAACTAACTTGTTTCTCCTCACCTAATAATTTCATTGATGCAAAGACCAATGAAATAATTAAGCGTTCGGAACTTAAAGAGAATGATGTATTGATTGTAATTGCAGGTGCAACGATTGGTAAGGTTGGCATTCTTCAAAAAGATTTAATTCCTGCAAACACAAATCAGGCAGTTTGTTTTGTGCGATTAAAAAATAAAGAACTTGCAAAATGGATTTGGTTTTATCTGCAATCAAACACAATCAAAGAAACGATTATGCTTGATGCAGTTCAGTCAGCACAACCAAATTTGTCAATGGAAAAACTTGGCAACTTTGTAATTCTTATGCCAACAGACAAAGAACGGAAGGAAGTTGAGGAACATATTCAAAACGAAATTCAACACAACGATGAAACGGTTTCTAAAATTGAAAAAGAAATTGAGTTGATGAATGAATACAGAACAGCATTGATAAGCGAAGTTGTAACAGGAAAAATAAAAGTAGCATGAGTAAGAAAATAAAATACACAGTCAGCAGCAGCGAAGCCGAAGCGGAGATAATGCCAAACAAACCGGGTTTAAAAACGCTTGCAGAAATTGAACTGGCAGAGTTGGAAGGTTTTCTTTTTGCTTACACTGTTTTGTTTGATGAACTTTCTGAGAAAACAAAATTCAATCTCAAATACATTTTCAAAATTCACAAACTTGCATTTGGCAAACTCTACAGGTTTGCAGGCAAACCAAGAACTGTAAATATTTCCAAAGGAGGTTTTATGTTTCCGCCTGCAAAATTTTTGGAGCAGACATTAATCGACTTTGAAAAAAATGTGTTGAAGAAATTGCCTGCTTCATACAAAACAAAAGAAGAATTGGTTAAGGCAGTTGCAAAAGTTCATGCCGAGTTGTTATTCATTCATCCGTTTCGTGAGGGCAATGGAAGAACTGCACGATTGCTTGCAAACCTGATGGTAGCAAAGGCAGGATATAAATTATTGGACTTGGAGAATTTCAGCAAAGAAAAATTTAAACAATATGTTTCAGCAGTTCAACAGGCGGCTGGCGGCAATTACTCCGCAATGGAGAAAATTATCGCTTCGCTGTTTTAGCGGTAGTAAGAACCTTGCTAAGAGTTTCTTTCACTTTGGAGTAAGAGAATTTGATGTTTTCAATTTCAAAAGAGCCGAGAACATTGCGGATGATTTCTTCCTTAGAGGGCTTGTAAATTTTTACCTGATCTTCCATAGCACAAAGATAATGAAATTAGCAGCGTAAATAAAACATGAGTGAACATTCAATACATACCGAAGCAACCTTTGAAGGAGCAATTGTGGAGCACTTGTGCAGCAACGGTTGGCAGCAAGGCAATGCCAATGATTACAATGCAGCAACGGCATTGAATGAAAAAACAGTTTTGCAATTCATTCAGCAATCGCAAAACAAAGAGTGGGAAAAACTAAAGCAGCATTACAAGGAAGAAACAGAAAGTAAGTTCATTCAGCGTTTGTTTAAGGAGATGGATTTGCGCGGAACGCTGGATGTAATCCGTCATGGCATCAACGATAGCGGATGCAAATTCAAGTTGGCATACTTCCAACCCGACAGCAATCTCAATCCCGATACGATTGAACTGCACCGACAAAATATTTTCACCGTTACACGACAGGTTTATTTTTCGGAGAAGAATAAAAAAAGCATTGACCTTGTTTTGTTTCTGAATGGTTTGCCAGTGGCAACAGTTGAATTGAAAAATCATTTCACGGGTCAGGCAGTGCGTGAGGGAATGGAGCAATATAAAACAAGCCGTGACCCGAAAGAACTTTTGTTTCAGTTTAAGAAAAGAGCTTTGGTCCATTTCACAGTTGACCCCGATGAAGTTTATTTCACAACGAAACTTGAATCAGGCAGCACACGGTTTTTTCCGTTCAATAAAGGTTTCAACAACGCAGCAGGAAATCCGCCATCAAAGGATTACACCACA
>JBGAWA010000149.1:0-5087 GCA_044227805.1 Chitinophagales bacterium
AAAAGAAAGAGGAGAATGCGCTTGATGATCATAATTGGAATTTGATTATAACAGCAGTATCTTATTGCATGGGTGGTAATGCGGTGAAGCTATTGAGACCGGATTACGGCACCCTTTTCAGTATCGCGGCAGACATGCCGGCCAGCTCGCAGCTTTTTCCTGCTATCTTTTTGTTCGTGAGCAAATCTATGTAACCCGACTCAAATGGCAATTCAAATTTCATGGTGTCCTCCTCCAGGTTAAACAGCACAATAATTTCCTTTTGATCATCAAACCGCCGGTAAACTAACTGCTTTCCTTTCGCCACCAAGAACTCTGTCTTGCCGGTCGCCAAAACAGGGTTGCTTCTGCGGATACCAATCAGCTTTTTGTACCAGTCGTATTGCTGCTGATCAAAAGCAAGACTGTCATATTCACCTGCCCCGGGCTGATAGTTGCTTCTGGGCTCTGCTTCAAATTTGAATTCCTTCCACATCAATGGCTTTCTCGATGGATCATCTGCCGACCACATGCCCATTTCTTCGCCATTGTAAATTTGCGGTGCTCCCGGTGCAGTGAACAGGTGCACTAAGTAAAGACGAACCCGCTGATACGTTTCTGCGTCGGGCTTACCGGTTTTATAGTGCTTGTCGTCAGCCGGCGATGAAAAATATTTATACTTGTTGGGATTGTAAAAATCTGTCAGCAATCGCGGCGCATCATGACTGGAAGAAACATTCATCATGGCATACTGCACATCGTCCCGTAGCCTGTTCCAGTGATGGGTGAGGCTGTCTTTCAATTGCTCAGCGCTGATCCCGTAATTATTCCGGGCAAAGAAATAGCGTGCAGGCCGGTAAACCTGGTATTGCATCACTGCATCAAAAACATCGCCGCCGGTGTATGGAACAGGATCCATCAGTTTATCAGGCCATTCTTCCCACCAGATTTCACCAACCAGGTAAGCATCAGGATTAACCGAACGAACCATCTTCCTGAAATCGCGCCAGAATACCAGGCCTACCTGGTCCGCTACATCTAACCGGAACCCATCGATACCGTCAGCCACCTTCCCATCCGGGGCAAGCCATCGCTGAGTGACATCAAAAATGTGTTGCTTCGCTCCTGCCTGGATATCACCTTCATACGGATGGCCGGTCTTTTTATCCGTGGTGACCGCCACCTTCTTCCATTCAACAAGCGATGGCACCCCTGCCCAACCCTTATAGGAAAATTCGTTTCGGGCAGTGGAAGGATCATCAAAGGCATTTATCTCAAACCAATCCTTATAGGCAGATTTTTCCTGTTTCTGCAGCACATCCTGCCATGCCCAGAACATGGTACCCACATGATTCCACGAATAATCCATGATGAGCTTCATGTTTCTTTTATGCACTTCCCTGATGAGCTTCAAAAAAAGTTTATCCGCTGAAGTCCATTTCCAGGTGGCAGGATCAACAGGGTTTTCTGCAGCTATCATTTTGAGATCACCGGCAGGGTCAGGACCAAAATTGACATCTATATGGTGATAATTTCGCGCATCATATTTATGCAGGCTGGGCGCATCATTCACCGGATTCAGAAATATCGCGGTTATACCAAGGTCCTGCAAATAGTCGAGCTTGTTGATTACTCCCTGCAGGTCGCCTCCATACCTGCGATATTGAATTTTATCATTGATCGATCCGCCGAGTTCCTTCGCCCATTCATCCTCGGCATACCAGTTATGAGTCCATGCTGTCACCTGCCAGCCCGGTGGTGCAATAAAACCAGTTGGCGGATTATTAATGGTAGCCGGCACAGGATCATTGCCGCTATCACCATTGCTGAATCTTTCTACAAATATTTGATACCAGATTACGCTTTTGCTCCATTCAGGTGGCAGATCAAAAGCGGTTGTCCTGACCTGCGCGGAAAGCGGAAAACAAATAAAGAGTAACGCTGCGTGGAGCAGCAACATCAATTTTCCATTATGAAACAGGCAAAGCATAAGCTTCTTTCTTTGCATGAAAAAACCATATGATGAAATACCATTGCTGGTGGTAGTTGACGAAATGACCGGCTTGTTCCCACATCGCTGAACAGGTAACTACTCCGCCGTTCATTATTTTACCAAAGCCAGCACCCACATTTTGTTGGCGGCGATAACAGTCTTTTCAGAGAGCCGGAAAGCTACATCATCTGTTATGCTTTTAGCCGCTACAAAGCCCCGTGTCCTTTCCTCATACTTACTGAAATCAACTTCCATCTCATTGCCTGAAGTATTCATGACACACATGATGGTCTGGTTTTCATCGTACCGGAAATAAACGTACAATCCGTTTACCGGTACATACTGCATCAGTTTGCCTGTCTTCAGCGCAGATGAATTCTTGCGGAAGTTAGCCAGCTTTTTTACCATCTGCTGTACGGCAAGCTCATCGTTGGTCAGTCCTTCGCCGGTAAAAGCATTTTTGGAATCTCCGGCCCAGCCTCCCGGAAAATCGAGCCGCACCCAACCATCCGGATTGGTATATCCTTTCATCAGTACTTCAGTACCGTAATACATCTGCGGAATGCCACGGCAAGTCAATAGCCATTCGATTCCCATCTTTTGCTTTTCTACATTTTCACCCACCACAGAAAAAAAACGGCTGAGATCATGATTATCCAGAAAAATAACATTTCGATAAGGATCCTTGTATAAATAGTCGCTGGCTAATGTGGTATAAAGCCTGTTCACCCCTTCACTCCATCCGAAAGGTTGTGTAAGCGCAGGCACAATGCCATTGGAATAGGTCTGAAAATCTGTTGCCCCCGGAAGGTTACTTTTAAAGGCACCGGTATTGATATTATTGTCCACGAAATAAACCTGGTTTGGAACTCCATTCACCCAAAGCTCGCCAAAGATGCTGATCTGCGGATATTCATCCATCAGGGCTTTATTGCAGCGGTTCATAAATGTTGCATCATTATACAGGTAAGTATCAACGCGCCATCCATCCACGCCAAACTCTTCCACGCTCCAGATGGCATGTTGAATGAGATAGTTGGCAACAAAGGGATTCGATTGATTCACATCAGGCATAAGCTGGTTGAACCATCCGTCCGTGGTGATTTTCTTATCGTAGGAGGAAGCATACGGATCAAAAACAGGTTGGTCTTTAAAACTGGTTCCGGTATAAACCGGCCACTGATGAAACCAGTCTTCATCAGGCTTGTCAACAAAGAAGAGGTGATTGATGTCTTCATGATTATATACAGCGTCCTGTATAAGTTTCATTCCTCTTTCATGCAAAGCATCACTCAGCTGCAGGTAAGCTTTTGCACCGCCCAAACGGGCATCAACCTTATATTGATTGGTGAAGGCGTATCCATGCTCTGTTCTATACTCCCTGTCGTTTTCCAGCACAGGCGTCATCCACAGCGCCGTTACACCTAATTCTTTCAGGTAATCAAGATGACTGATAATCCCCTGCAGATCTCCGCCGTGACGGTCGTATATGGAATCCCGGTTCAATGTCTGATCTCTCATGCCGGCAATACGGTCATTGGACGGGTCGCCATTACTGAACCGGTCAGGCATCAGCAGGTAAACGAAATCAGCAGAGGTTACTCCCTGCGCGAATGTATGGCCATTGCCTTTTCTGCGTGCTTTCAATGGCCATTCAATGATGTGTTTTCCTCCTGCGCCTTCACAAACGATGTTCACGTTGCCTGGTCTTGCCGAGGCCGCAATGTCAATGTCGAGCGCGACATACTTACCATTCTGAAATGTGCTCTTCTTCAGCAATTTTATTCCGGGATAAGTGATAGAGAATTTCTCTTCGCTGAAAGCAGGACTGCTGCTCTTCAGCAGAAGTTGCACATTGTGCATCTTCATATCCACCCACCAGTTGGTTGGATATACGTCGGCATATTGGGCATTGGCGGCAAAGCAGCCAAGGAGAAGAGAGAACAGGACAGCCAAAAAGTATCGGTAGTTCATCAGTACTGATTTACGGTTGTTTGCAACAACAATAATAACCTCTTTTACCAGAAAAGTGTCTTATTTATCACCCGGACAATTTCCAAAAGCTCAGCCCATTTTACAACCATCAGGGAAATTGAAGTGCTCCGGAAAACTTAAATATATTTATGCAATGGTGCTATCAAAAGGTTCAGCGAATAAGGTGGGCATCTCCCGTGTTCCCGGACTGCTGAGCCGCTCATTCACCTTATTACAAAAGCACCACCCGCTTCAGATGGCCGGTGCAACAGCCTTCTTTACCACTTTTGCACTTCCATCCATACTGATCATTATCATTCAGCTGTTCGGCCTGTTCATCAATCAGCGGTTTCTGAGCTCGCAACTTATCAAAAGGCTGACGGAGATATTGGGCGAGGCAGAGGGGCAGCAATTAACGCTCATACTGATCAACTTCAGAAAAATGGCCGACAACCGTCTCGTTACTGTTGGTGGATTCATCTTCCTGCTATTTATCGCCTCCACGCTTTTTAATGAAATAAAGAATTCAATCAACCGCATCTGGCATATCAGGATCAGGGAGCGGCCGGGACTCTTATTCAATATTTCCATACGCGGCAGATCGCTTGGCGTAATAGGGTTCGCCGGGCTATTGTTTTTGGCCGGTTTACTGGTGGAAGGACTGGCCCTTTTTTTTGGCAGGAGCCTGGGGTTGCTTTTTCCGGTAAGAAACACCTTCTTCGAAAGTATAGTGAGCGAAACCATTTCATTCTTTATGGTCAGTGCCTGGTTTCTGCTGCTGCTTCGCTTTCTGGCTGATGGCAGGCCGTCATGGTACACGGCATTGGCGAGCGGGACACTGACCGGTTTGCTTTTCACTGCCGGCAAACTGGTGCTGATCTGGTTTTTGCCACGCAGCAATATCAGCACTGTGTATGGGGCATCAGGTTCCGTAGTGCTGCTGCTGCTTTTTGTGTTTTACTCTTCTTTCATCTTATATTTTGGTGCCTGCTTTACAAAAGTGCTGTCAGACACGTTAGGGCATGATATTAAACCGGTGGATAAAGGATATCGCTATAAAATTGTGGAGATACCGGAATAGCTAAGACTGAATCAACCGACAATTTGAGCATAGCGGTTTGCATTCACACCTTCCCCAATA
>JBGAWA010000021.1:0-41492 GCA_044227805.1 Chitinophagales bacterium
GCAACAGGTTGGCGACGAAACCGGTTTGTTTTTGAGCTGTGGAGATGCCTCAGAAACCAAAAACTTCATTGATGGCATCGCGGTAGCCGATCCTTATTTCACCGGTGTTCCGGATATACCGGCACGTGGCCGCTTCTCGCCCTTTCTTTTTAAAGGTACTTTCTTCAGCACCGGCGGTTACTCGGCGCAATATGGAGATGCGATGTCATCAGCCTTAGTACTGGAAAGCCAGGATCTTCCCACACAATCTACTACGAGTATTGGCCTTATGTCAGTGGGCGCCAGTGTCGGGCACAGTCACCGCTGGAATAAATCCTCCCTCGGAGCATTTGTATCTTATATCAATCTGCTGCCTTATACCACTATCGTAAAGCAAAGAGTGGACTGGACCAAAGCGCCTGAATCATTCAATGGCTCTATGATTTTCAGGCAGCAAATTTCGAAGAATGGTTTGCTGAAAGCATTCATCAGCTATGCGCCATCCAACATCGCCATCAACTACGAAGATGTCAACGACACTTCATCCGGCATTTTATATAATGTGCATAACAAGAACCTTTTTTCCAATGCCTCCTATAAGGACATCATCGCAAAGAACTGGACATTTTTTGCAACCATGGCATACAGCAGCAACCAGGATGATATCGTAGTTGATGAATCTGATTCTTTGAAGAGCGGGAATACGCTGTTGCAAGGCCGTGTTACACTTTCCCATCCCGCAGGAAATCTTTCTACCGTCAGGTTTGGCGGAGAATGGCAACATGCCACATACCTCGATGAATTTCACAATACTTATTTTAACGGTAGTACGCAGCAATTGGTGAACTATTCGGCCACCTATGCGGAAGCGGATCTTTACTTCTCACCCAAGATTGTCGCCCGCCTGGGCGGCAGGCTGGAGTATGCAACCCAAATCGGACAATTGAATATCGCTCCGAGGACATCCATCGCCTATAAAACCGGAAATCATAACCAGGTTAGCTTCGCTTACGGACAGTTCTATCAGCAGCCCGATCACTCTTTCACCAATGGCAATGCACCAGTTGATTATTCCCATGCGGATCATTACATCCTGAACTTTCAGCAAATAACCGATAAGCAGACGTTTCGCGTAGAAGCCTACTACAAAAATTACAACCACCTTATCACCACCATTCCCGATACTGCCAGTATTGGCCAGGGTTACGCACAGGGCATTGATATATTCTGGCGAGATAAAAAAACCATTAAACATGCTGACTACTGGATATCCTATTCCTTCCTGGATACCCGGCGGCAATACCTGGATTATCCTGTTAAAGCAACGCCCACGTTTGCCGCCAGGCACACCTTCAGCCTGGTTTACAAACAAACCATTCCCTCATGGAATGTGACGCTGGGTGCCACTTATGTTTTTGCCACCGGACGGCCGTATGTCAATCCCAATAACAGCCCGCAGGATTTTCTGAGTGAACGCACACCAAACTACAACAACTTCAGCATCAATGGCAGCTGGCTCACTGCCCTGTTTCAAAACTTCACAGTGATTGCGGTGTCAGTTAACAACGTGCTGGGCTTCGATAACATTTACGATTACCAATACCCTGCCGATGGATCGGAAGCCGGTCGCCTGCCCGTCAAATCACCTGCCATCCGATCTTTCTTTATTGGCGTATTCATGAGTATTGGTGAGGACCGCGGAGATGAATGAAAATAAAAACAGCGCTATGAATTTCATGGCTGCATAAACTGAATCAACGATAATGTTTGATAACAATCCCTAACCCTAAAAACAAACCATAACATGAAATCAACTCTCCTGCTCCTCTTACTGTTCATCAGCACGTTTTCCTTCTCACAGGACCACAAAAAGTACCTGGATGCCATGCAGCGAAACCTGAAGTTGATGGATACAGCTCAATCTGTTACAACGCTGCAGCAACTTTCCAATTCCTTTGAGCGCATAGGAAATGCTGAAAAGAATATGTGGCTGCCTTATTACTACGCATCTTACTGCCTTACGCGATTAAGTTTTGCTACAGAAGATAAAAGCCAACTGGACGGGATGCTTGACAAGGCACAGCAACTGATTGATAAGGCCGATACGTTACAGCCCGAAAATTCAGAGATCTACACGGTTAAATCAATGATCACTTCAGGCAGGATTATGGTGGATCCGTCTTCCCGCGGTGCGCAATTCGGGCCACAGTCAGGGATGATACTGGAGAAAGCTATTCAACTTGATCCGGAAAACCCAAGGCCTTACCTGCTGAAAGGTACCGCCGCCTTTTATACACCGGCTGCCTACGGCGGAGGCAAGGATAAAGCCACCGCGCTGTTGCAGAAATCCCTTTTAAAATACGACAAATTCCACCCTGTAGATGAACTGATGCCTGACTGGGGTGAAGCCCGGGCAAAACAACTGCTGGAAATGTGCAAGCAATAAACCCGCATTTTACTGCTCAAGGCAGTGTCAGCGATTACACACTCAACGTTTCTCAGTAATAATAAACCTTATCAATCAATCACAACACACAAAAACCTCCGATGGAAACAGAAAAAAATCTAACAGAAAAAGAATCACTTGAACTGATTTCAAAAATGATTAATACTGCCAAAACGACCATCAGCGATGATGGAATCCACTATATGATTTGGGGTTGGGGCGTATTTGTGGCTGCCATCGTCCATTTCATTTTACTCAAAGCTGGATTTCAGCAGTCATCGCTGGCCTGGGTGGTGCTCATGCCACTTTGTGGCATAGCCGCTTATATAGCCAGCCGCAGGCAACGACCAATAAGAGTGAAGACTTTTGTGGAAGAATACCTTAGCTACCTGTGGATCGCCTTCGGCATTTCACTCTTTATTATTCTAAGCTTCATGAACCATTTAGGGTCGGATAACGCCTATCCGGTTATCATGGTTCTGTACGCCATAGGTACCTTTGTTTCCGGCGGTGCACTTCGCTTCCTGCCTTTGAAGGCAGGTGGCATTATCTGCTGGGTATTGGCCTTCTTTTCTATCTGGGTTGCCTTTGAATATCAGTTATTGTGCATTGCCGCGGCTGTCCTTCTTGCTTATATTATACCCGGTTACCTTTTGCGAAAGAAATATCACCAGGATAAAAACAACAAATTTTCAATATGATAATCATCAACCTGTTATCTACATGAAATCCTTCCAGGAACTTGATCCATTGTTGCACTCGCAATTGCGGCTGGCCGTCATGTCAATATTGATTTCTGTGCGCGAAGCCGAATTCACTTATTTAAAAGAAAAAACCGGCGCTACCGCCGGCAACCTCAGCGTTCAGCTTCAAAAACTAAAGGAGGCGTCGTACATCACCATAGAAAAAAAGTTTAAAGACAATTATCCCTTAACGCTTTGTACCATTACCAAAAAAGGCATCAGCGCTTTTGAGCAATACGTTGCCCGGTTGCAGAGTTACATTGGAAAATAGACGGACACTGTGACTGCCACTTGCATCATAGCAGTAATGCAAACTGCCACCTGCTTCGATTCATATATTAATCGGTTGTTATTCATTCAAACCAAATTGTTCAGCTGAAAAATCAGGTTAGGCTCAGCGGGCAATATCCATTGCAAGGCAGCCTCACCAACCGTTCATCTTACTGAGATAAGATGGGACTGATTGGGTTTTCAATTACCCAATGGTTAGTATATTTGCCACAAACAACGATAATGCATTCTTACCGTTACTTATTCATGCTGATCATGTGCATGATCTCTGGCGCTGATCTTTTTGCACAGAATTGCAACCTGATTCCGCCATCTAATTTATCCGTCAGCGGACTTACTTCCTGCCAGGCAACATTGCACTGGACATCCGCCACTAATGTCTTAAAGTACACGGTTTCCTACAGAATCTCAGACTCAGGGCCCTGGTCACCCAATTATAATGCGGGCACCGCTACAGAATATCAGTTCACCGGTTTGTTGCCTGATACCAAATACCAGTTTGCAGTGCGCTCAAAATGCAGCGATGGTACCAAGAGTAAAAAAATAAAAATTTCCGCCACCACGCTCAAATGCACTTTGCCTGATGACGTGATCATCACAGAAATCAATAACCATTCGGCAAAAATAACCGTGACCGCTACCTGCGGATATGACTCCCTGTTCGTGAAGTATCTTCCCATCGGCGGTTTGCCTAAACTGAAATCATATGCTTTCGCACCATCATACGTGCTGGATGGCCTTAGTGCAGATTCAGTTTACCTGATCCGTGTTTCCACCTGTCCAAAGCCTATCACGAGCTGGACGCCGGCGGATACGCTTTATCTGCATGGACAGCCTAACATCATCATGGTTTTGCTGGATGATGCCCGCTATGACTATTTCAGTTGCAATGGCGCACCGTCTTTCGTGCATACTCCCAACATTGATCGCATTGCCGATGAAGGTGTTAATTTCCAGCGTTCCTATGTCGTTACTTCCTTATGCGCGCCCAGCCGTGCGGCTATTGCTACGGGCTTATTTCCATTAAAGAATGGAGTAACCACCAACAAGCAAGCGCTGAATCCCAATTTTGAAACAGTGCCGGAGGTGCTCAGAGAAAATGGTTACTATACCGCTCTGGTAGGCAAAAATCATCGTACTTTCTTGCAGGGAGATGTACCGGAATTCAACTACTACCTGGAATCCATTGGATTTGAAGAATCAGACGGGACACAGTATAACTACAATGGAGCCTTGAAATTTATCTATAAAGAAGCCGAGCTTACCTTTACCGATTCTACGATTGCCCTGATTGATCGCATTGATGATCCGTTGTTTATCTGGCTGGCTTACCGCGTACCACATATTCCCGTCACTCCTTTAGAACAGTTTGACGGCCTCTATTCCGGCTATCCGATTGCCTGGAAACCAGACACCGCAAAATACACGGTGAACTATCCTTCTTATCTGTATGGTGGCATCTCTTCAGACTACGGTGTCTTGCACGGTTATACATTAGATACAACCTATCGCAATGCCCTCGAAGATGTTGCGGGCATTGACAGCCTTGTCGGAATAATTTTTAATGCTTTGGAAAATTCAGGCAAACTCGACAATACGTTGCTCATCTTCCTGTCGGATAACGGATACATGATGGGCAGTCACTGGCTCGAAGGAAAAACACATGCTTATGAGCCTTCCATGCGCATACCACTTTTTATTCGGTATCCGAATTGGTTTGCTCCTCACAGCAATATCAAAAATCAGTTTGCGCTGAATATGGACCTTGCCGCTACCATGTATGATGCTGCCGGTGTGGATTTTTCCGGCCCTATGGATGGAAGATCACTGAGAGCGTTGTATGACGGTACCTTTACCAGGCAATCTTACTATTACCTGATGGAACATGATGACCAGGCTGGTGCACCGATCAAGCGAAGCATCAGGGATCAGCACTATAAATACATTCACTACACCTGCAACAGTGATACGGTGGAAGAATTTTTTGACATGGTGAATGATTCGTTAGAAATTACCAACCAGATCAATAACAGCGCATACCAGGCAATCATACAGGTCTACCGGGAAAAATACGATTCGATCCGCATTGCCTGGCAGGATACGGTGGAAGGAACCATCAAAGATTGCTATATTGAAAATCCCTATGTGCTGAAACAGCTGTATGATGAAGCCGAAGAAACGCCGCTACAACCGGTGGTGTATCCTGCTATTACCAGCGGCAGTGCTGAAATTTACATTCCGTGGCCGGATGCCGGAGTAATGCTTTTTGATGAACAGGGTGCCTTGATCCGCAATTGGAAAATCACCATGCCATATTCAAAAGTTAATCTGCATCAGCTGAAGGATGGCATGTATCTTCTCCAATTTACCCATGGAACATCGGTGGTAACCCGAAAAGTAGTGATCACACATCAATAAAGTTTTTACATTTTGTACAATGATAATCCCTCATTTTGCAGGTTAAAGCAGCAACCGGTTGATCTATCCCTCTTACTGCAAAGGCACTGCGAAAAATTTTCTTTTCTTGCAAAGCATGAGCAGGCCTATGATGGATACAACTAATAAAGAAGCAAGTTTTTCAAATGAAAAATCGGACATAAATTGATCGCGGCTGACATCCATATCTCAAGCAAGTAACCGTATGCTATATAATAAAATATTTATCTGTTGCCTCTGTTTATGCCTGTGCCGCCTGCGATTGCCGGCACAAAATTGCAACTTGCTACCACCATCAAATCTCGCCATCACCGATTTATCATCCTGCAGTGCAACGCTGTGCTGGTCGCAGCAAACCGCTGTTTCAAAGTATCTCGTTTCATACAGGATTAAAGGCACCGGTCAGTGGTAGCCGAATTTTAATGCAGGCACTGCCCTTTCCTGCCAGTTAACTGGATTGCTGGCCAACACGAAGTATGATTTTTCAGTGGTCTCCAAATGCAGCGATGGCACAAAGAGTAAAAAGGTTAAAATCACTTCCACCACGCTGGCCTGTACGTTGCCCAGCGATGTCAGCGTTAGCGCGATTAACAGCTCATCTGCACAGATAACAGTTTCCGCCATCTGTTCATTCGATTCACTCAGCATCGAATATCAACCCATTGGTGGAATAGCAAAAATCAAGACTTTTCCAGTCGCCGCGTCCTATCTGCTGGATGGCTTACATGCCGATTCTGTTTACCTGGTTCGCGTTTCCACCTGTTCAAAACCGATCACCAACTGGACGCCGGCAGATACGCTTTATTTACAGCCCAAGCCCAACATCATTCTGATTTTGCTGGATGATGCGAGGGACGATTATTTCAGTTGTAATGGCGCGCCAGGTTTTATTCACACTCCTAACATCGACCGCATTGCCAATGAAGGTGTCAATTTCCAACGGTCATACGTAGTCAGCTCTTTATGTTCGCCAAGCCGGGCAACCATCGCTACCGGTTTGTTCACGCTGAAGACAGGCGTTACCGATAACCTTAAGCCCTTGAATCCTAACTTTCAGACAATCCCGAAAGTGCTGGGGGCTAACGGTTACTACACAGCGCTGGTAGGTAAAAATGAAGGCACCTTTTTATTGGGAGATGTTCCGGAGTTCGCATACTATCTTGAATCGGGATTCAATGATAATGATGGAAAACACTACAACTACAATGGTATAAAAAAAGTCATCAACAAAGCAAATGAACTCACCTATACTGACAGCGCAATTGCGCTCATCAATCGTGTGAATCAACCGCTGCTGCTTTGGCTTGCCTATCGTGTTCCTCATATTCCCATCGATCCGCTGCCTTCGTTTAAAGGAGATTATGATGGATTTACCATTCCATGGAAAGCGGATACAGCAAAATTCACCAATAACTATCCGTCCTTTTTATATATCGGGAAAACGCTGCATGGCTATTCGCTCGATACCACCTACCGTTCCACCATGGAAGAACTCGCTGGTGTTGACAGCTGTATCGGAGAAATTATTAAGGCGCTTGAAAACACGAATAAACTGGACAACACGCTGCTGATATTTATGTCGGATAATGGTTACCTGATGGGCAGCCACTGGCTGAATGGAAAAGTAAAAGCCTATGAGCCTTCCATACGCATTCCGCTGTTCGTCCGTTACCCGGCCTGGTTTGCGCCACAAAGCAAAATCAAGGACCGTTTTGCACTGAACATGGATATCGCACCTACTGTATATGAAGCCGCCGGTGTTGACTTTGCAGGACCCATGGATGGCAGGTCATTAAGAGATTTGTATGAAGGCACCTTTAAGAGGCAGCAATTTTATTACCTGATGCCACACAACACAAAGGATAACAACACACCGGCCATCCGTTGCCTCCGCGATCAGCATTTCAAATACATACACTATACCTGCAATGAAGACACGGTGGAAGAATTTTTCGATATAGAAAATGACTCACTTGAATTGACCAACCAGGTGAACAACAGCGCCTACCAGTCATTGATTGATCTGTACAGGTTTAAATATGATTCCATCCGAATTGCCTGGAATGATATTGCTCCTGGTCCGGCTAAAGATTGTTACCTCTCCAACCCATTGGTGTTGAAAGAGCTCCTGGACGCGGCAGAACAAAATCCGCTTACACCACAAGTTTATCCATCTGTAACAAATGGCCCGTTGGAAATTTTTATACCCTGGGATGACGCTGATATCACCCTTTACGATACTTCGGGTACGCTGTATAAAAGCTGGACAACCAGCGAAACGTATTCTGCCATTGACCTGCAAAACCTTGCTGACGGGTTTTACCTGATATGCTTCAGTAATGGCTCCTCTAAAATAATCCGCAAAGTGATTATACAGCAACAATAATCTTGTGTTTAAGCCATCCTATCGGCAATTGATTATTTTTGCGCATTCAACCATCTCCATTTCTATATTTTGACATTCTCAGATTTTAACCTTTGCGCACCACTGCTGGAAGGGCTTGAAGCAATGGGCTTCCGCAAACCGACTCCCATACAGGAAAAAGTTATTCCCCTCATTTTAAGCGGTAAAGATGTGATTGCCACCGCACAAACCGGTACCGGCAAAACTGCCGCTTACCTGCTGCCTGCACTGCACAATATTTCCCACAACAAGATTCCTCATACTTCCGTGTTGATAGTTTCGCCCACGCGGGAACTGGCACTGCAAATCGATCAGTCCTTCCAGGGATTGGCGTATTTCACCCATGCCAGTTCCATTGCAGTATATGGCGGCAGTGATGGTGATGTATTTGAACGGGAGAAGAAAGCGATGAAGGAAGGAGCTTCCGCCATAATCGCCACACCGGGAAGATTGCTGAGTCATTTGAACATGGGCAATTCAAAGTTTGACCAGTTAGACTGTCTCATCCTGGATGAAGCAGATAAGATGCTCGACATGGGCTTTTATGATGACATTATCCGCATCATCAAATATATTCCGGCCAAGCGGCAAAACCTGCTCTTCAGCGCTACCATGCCGCCGCGCATGCGTGAACTGGCCAGGCGTATTATGCATAACCCGGTGGAAATTAATATTGCAATGAGCAAACCCGCGGAAGGAATCTTGCAGGGCGCCTACCTTGTACGCGATGAACAGAAAACACCGTTGCTGAAAAAATTACTCGATCCTTCCAAGAATAGCAATGCCGAAAACAAACCGGTCAGCACATTGATTTTTTCATCCACCAAGTCAGGGGTTAAAGCGCTTGAAAAAGAATTGCGGCACATGCATCTTCCCGCCAAAGCCATTCACAGTGATCTGACGCAGGAAGAAAGGGAAAGTGTCTTGTTGAGTTTCAGAACAAAAGCTACCAGGATTTTAGTAGCCACGGATATCTTGTCACGCGGTATTGATATTGACAGTATTGGACTCGTCGTCAACTATGATGTTCCCGGCGATGCGGAAGATTATGTACACAGGGTAGGCCGAACAGCACGGGCTGAAACAACCGGTGTGGCACTGACCTTCATTAATGAACGCGACCAAAGAAAATTTGCGGAAATTGAATCGCTGATTGAACGTACCATTCCCAAGATCGCCCTGCCACCCGAACTGGGAGAAAGCCCCGCATGGAATCCTAACAAGCACCATCCGCGTGTCTTCGCAAGTGGCGGAAAGCGTTCCGGACAGCGGCGTGACGGAAAGAGCAACAAGAGAAGATGAAACTACAGCAGATGATTCACCACGAAATGCAAACCGCATTTTTCAACCCGGATTTTTCAGTGGAAAAATCCCGCTTCGCTGCGACTTAGAGCTGCTAAGGGTTTGCTCAATTTGTAAAGAAAAGCAAATGTTTCACAAACCCTAAGCAGCTCTACGTCGGGGTTAAACCCGTTGCCGCTTTGAACTGCAAAATGTGGGTTCAATGAAAAAATTCCGTCAGCCTCAGCGTGAGAACTGCTAAGGGCGTGTTTAACCTGCCTTCTTTAACCTGAGCCTTTCATTTTTTTCAATCAGCACCTTCACGGCCCAGGCTTCTATCCGGTTATGCAATGGAACCAGCAATGCAGCAATGGCTACCAGGGCAAGAAACATATAAACGGGCCGGTCATTTGTCAGCCACTCCAATAAGGGATTCATCAAAAGATTAAGGAACTCAAAAACATTCAGCAACGCGAATACGCCAAAAAACTGAATCCAGCGGGTACTCGTGATAACACGATGCCCAAACAACAGATACAATACAAGCATGGTAACCAGCACGATGGCGATTAATGCGTATTGGATGTTCTGCTTCCGCTGCTCTTCGGACAATAATTTTTGCTGTGCCAGTTCCTGCTGACGCATTTGCTCTTCAAAGGTCAGCAACTGTATTTGCTGCACTGCTTTGATATTGTAAAGGCTGTCATTGGACACCCTGTACAACTCCGCATATTTTAAAGTACTGTCACATTTGTTGTTGCTATAATAAGCTGCCAGCATCTTAGCGGGTTCCCGTGCCAGGTTGAGGAAAGCTGTATGCTCCACACTATTGATGGCTTTCCTGGCATACAGTGCACCGGAGTCCGCTTCCCCTGCATCCGTGTAGTAATCTGCCAATCCGTAATACGCCCAATTGAGGTACCGGGGGTTTTTAGTCTTGCCTGCTTCCGCAATCGCCGACTGGTAATAACCGACAGCCAGCTCAGCATTACCCAACTTACCATGAATGCCTCCCAGCTGGGAAAGGATATCACTTAGAAACTGATCGTATGCATAGCGCTTGCATATCTCATACGCTCTTTGTGAATACATCAGTGCGGAATCCAGTTTGTGAAGTTCCAGATAAATGATGCCTAAGTTACCAAGGTTCCAGCTTTCAATCTTATAACTGCCGAGCTTTTGCATCCGTTCCCGATGAATGGTAAGCGCTAACCGCTCAAAATCCAAACGGTCGCGGTAGATATTACCCATATTGACCTTTATATATGCCATCAGCTTCAGGTT
The DNA here is from genome assembly GCA_044227805.1 of Chitinophagales bacterium. Classification (GTDB taxonomy): domain Bacteria; phylum Bacteroidota; class Bacteroidia; order Chitinophagales; family UBA10324; genus JACCZZ01. The sequence goes on from JBGAWA010000021.1 coordinate 10,865, forward strand.
ACCCGTATGCTCGGCGATACTCAATGCTTTCAGGTGATAAGCCAGTCCTTTTGCCGTATTGCCCATCAGCCGGTAGCTTGCTCCAGTTGCAGCAAGCGCCATGGCCTCCGCGATGCGGTCGTTATGCTGTTGAGCTGCCTGCAACACCTGCTGCTCCCGTTTTATGCTGATCTGTGGATCGTTTTCAGATGTTGCCGCGTACAATGCATAGATCAGCTCAATGCGCAAGTTGTCATCCTTTTCAGCCATGATCAAGCGAATAACGGAATCCATATCGCCTGCTGATAAAACAGCAGGCAGCAGGACGGATAAGAAGACAATAAGGGCCTTGATGCTTTTCATTACCGGGTCGCGTTCCACTAATGCTCCTTTTGTGATTTGGCGTGTATTTTCTTGGTGCGCAAACGTATCTCATTATTCTTTTTCACCAGTCTGTCCCTGGTCCATTTCTCCAGCCGGTGATGCACCGGTATCAGCAATGCGGCGATTATTACCAGCGACAACAACATCAGCAATGGCGAGTGATTCGTGATCCTTTCCAAAAACGGATGCAACAGCAGATTCAGAAACTCGAACATGATCAACAGCGCAACCACGCCGAGGAATGCCACTAACTTAGGATTCGCGATAAATCTGCGACTGAGTAACAGGTAAAGGATGACAAAGGTGACGATAGAAATTGCAATCAGTACATATTGAATGTTCGCTTCACGCTCCTCTTCCTCTGCCACCTTTTCAGCTGCCGCTTCCTGCCGTCGAAGATCATCTTCAAAAGTCAGCATCTGCATCTGCTGTATAGATTTCACGCTGAACAGACTGTCATTAGCCAGCCGGAACATATTGGCATATTTTAAAGCGCTGTCGCAATCACTGCCTTTATACACCGACGCCAGTAATTTCGCCGGAGCCAGCCGCCAATTTGAATAGGCTGTATGCTCCACAATGCCCACCGCTTTTTTGGCATACCACAAACAGGAATCCTGTTGATCCTGTGTTGCAAAATACTTTGCCATGGCAGTATAGCACTGGTTCAGCGACTTGATGGATGAATTCTTTTCCGCCTCCGCAATGGCCAGCTTGTAATAACTCAATGCCAGTATTCCATTTCCAAGCTGTGCATGAACACTTCCCAACTGCGCCAGGATATCACTCAGGTAATTATCATATCCAATCTGCATGGAGAGTTCATAGGCTTCCTGTGTATAAATGAGCGCTGAATCAATTCTATTCATCAGCAAATACGCTTCGCCTTTATTGCGCAATGCCCAGCTTTGCACCTTAAAATTTTTGCCTTTGACGGCAGCTAATTCAGAACGCAAATAAAAATCTATGGCCCTGCGATAATCACTTCGGTCACGGTAGATGTTACCTAAGTCATTATACACCGGTGCTATGAGTGTTATATTACCACTTGCTTCCGCCAATGACAAAGCTTTCAGGTAATACTTCAGGCTGGCGGTGCTGTTACCAAACGACCGGTAGTCGAGGCCTATTTGCGTCAGTGCATATACCTCACCGGTCCGGTCACGAAATTTTTGCGATTGAAGAAGCAGCTTTTGCGCCTTCTGTATATCGCGCTCAGGGCTCGATTGCTCCGTGTTGGAAAAATATTCTATCATTAAATTCAACCGCGCGCTGTCATTTTTTTCCATGGCGATCATTTGCAGCATTCTTTCGTCATCCGCATTGATCGTTGATGAGGAATAAACACGCAGAGTGACTGTCAGCAGCAGGCATGACAGCGCGACAGTAAAAAAAACAGCGGACAGCAAAGGTGTTTTCATTCCGATCTTTCCACGCACAAAATGAATCTTTTCTTCAGGTTATTAATACAATATGTCACCAACTGCAATGGCGGCAGTGATAAAACATTCCAAGTACTGATGAGCATGCCGATGCAGATTTATGGCTAGCGGTGAATTTCTATGCGTGCAGACGTGTAAATTCCTGGTCGTTACATCACCACAACTTCAAAAATAAAAAGAAATAAAGCTCTTCAGCTATCACTCCTGCCTACTCATCGCCAGTTGCCAGGCAGATGCGAAACGCTCGGTGATTTTTTCCATGAAAACAAGATACGTATCAGGAATCTTGCTGCCACGCAGCATTCCTTCTGATCATCGTGAGATACACCATCGTTCCGTTATAAAGAAACAGGTACACCGGAAACAAGGCAAACAATATTTCATGGCCGAAGCATAGCAGCAGTGAAACAGACCAGGAAAAAAAACCAAAAAACCATGCTGTGGATTTTTGCGTCAATGGTTTTGCATAACCACTTTGAATGGTTGGGATGCCTGCCACGAAATCGGCTAAGATGGCAAACACGGTGGTGATCCAGGGATCTTTTGATACCAGATAAATAACCAGGCATAGCAGGCCCAGCGACAGGAAAACCCAGTCGCTTCTCCTGATCTGGAAATTACAACCCAGCCATGACAGAAGGCGTGGTTGCATTTTTTCTTTATAAACATCTCTTATCAGGATGCCTTGCGCTGCGAGGATTAAAATACCGGCGATGAAACTGATGAACTGTTCTGCGCCTGCAGGAAATAATGGTGTCATAGATGCCACTCAAAGATGATGAATCGTGATTTTTTCAGTTGAACCCACATTTTGCAGTTCAAAGCGGAAACGGGTTTAACCCCGACGTAGAACTGCTTAGGGTTTGTGAAACATTTTCTTTTCTTAACAAATTGAGCAAACCCTTAGCAGTTCTAAGTTGCAGCGAAGCGGGATTTTTCCACTGAAAAATCCGGGTTGAACCAACATTTTGCTTTTTAATAAAGCAACAAATTTTTGCCCGACGTAGCGCTGCTTAAGTTTTGTGAAACACTTTCTTTTCTCACAAAAATGAGCAACCCCTTAGCAGGTTTCAGTCACAGCGAAGCGGAATTTTTACATTGAATTATCAGGGCTGAACAATACCGTGTGATAACTCTCATGAGGAAAAGCAGGATGCTACTTCTGAGAAAATCATCTTATCGCTCAACGATTACTTTTTTGGTCAGGGAGATGTCAGCTGATTGCAGTTGCAGGAAATATAGGCCACCGGGAATCATGCGCACATCCAGCTGTAGCTTATTCTCGCCCTGCTGCAGTTGCAGGTTCTTCGTCAATACGTTTCTTCCCATCGCGTCCAGCAATTGCATGGGCAGATTCTTTTTACCATCCGCCTGCAAGGTAATAACCAGTTCATCTGTCACCGGCATAGGAAAGATGGTGATTTCATCGGATGCCGGTTGCCATGCCGTAACCGGAGTTGCCAGGCAACTGCTGATGGTGAAATGGGAAACATTGGTGGACCAGGAAGTGGTAGGGTTATAGGACGCTGTGAACCAAAAGGAGCCATCAGCCGGATCGGTGACCATACCGTTATAATCGCCATATCGGTTAGAGTTATTGTGGTTGCTGCCAGCCGCACCGGTTATTTCCGCAGTTGTCATCAGGCTGAGATCGTCACACGCAGCACGTCCGATCACCCTTGCGCCCGGATAAACAGTTTCGCTGGAAATATTATATCCTAATGCAATCGCTCCATCGTCATTGATGCTGATGCTGCTCATCCAGCGATTTTCGGTATCCGGTGAATAGGTTCCTTGCTGGTAAATATACCATTCGCCTCCTGCCTCCTTACGCAATTCATACCATCTAACACCCGACGTCTCATCGCCATCGGCATTAACAGCATGTGTACAGACAATTGATTCATGTGTCGGAAAATTACGGTATTGCACCTTGTCCATAATGATATTGGCCAATGGATCCAATTTCAGGTTGGTACCGGGCTGTGGTATGCAATTGATGGAATTGAATCCACACATCTCACTGTTATAATCAGCTGTTGCAAGGTTATAAGGTCCGCTGATGGTTGAATTAGCTGGTACAGCCCAGTCAATCTGCACTTCAAATAGTTCCAGGTGATCGGAATCAATCGATCCTCCCCATGAATCATCGGCCACCCTCATCATTAAAGCCGGCGAACCTTCCGGAGGCAAATTCGTTCCTGTAAAATTTACGGGTGACGCTGATTCGAAGCCAATGGACGGAAATCCGTTAAGCGTAAACTTCTGTACGCTGCCCAGGGGAAGTCCATCCAACACCGCCGAACGATCAACGGCCCATATTGTGGGGCTGTTGGAATTGGTGGTGATAAAATAAGAATCTCCCCAGACGGAGAGCTTGGGATAATCCGGAAAACCTCCCGAAGTGGTAAATGAATATACATACCACGCTCCTGTTGGGTCATTTGTCTGAGTAACGCATATCTCCAGTTTGCTGGAAGAACAGGAGCCGAGCACGAGCAGTACAAAACGGTCAGCCTGCTCATCATACACCATATTCGGATCACCACAATCACTGATACCTGAGAAGTCTTTCACTTTCAGCTCATCAATCAAAATATTACCGGCTTTGTCCCAGATACGGATAAAGGTGCTCACATTGTTATTCACCATTTGCATAACATGATCAGGGCCAGCCACGATACAATTATCCGAAGGATCTATATTCGCCGACATGCCTTCCCAATTAGAAAGCATCGTGAGTTCCGTAGTGGAGGAATCACGTGTGGAGCCACCTGACTGTCGAACAGGATCCTCACCTGTGGGCCGTGCAGCAGGATTGGTAATAAGCGGGCGAAGCTCAAGTGATGGGTTATCATGCAAAGCACGGGGCTCTTCGAATGAAATTACTGGATTTGAAACTGGAATATCGCGCAAAGCCGGTGAGAGTTTTATCAGTTCCAGCGGAACGATTTCCTCGTTGTTGAAGGTGTACACCTGCGCTTTGAGCAGCATGCAGCAAAAAAGGCCACAGGCAAGCAGTATATGTTTTTTCATGGGGAAAAATTAGGTTGCTCAAGTTAACCCGGATTTTTCAATTGAGAAGCGTGCCCATAACAAATAATGGCTTCCGTTGCAGGGTTCCGGAAAGCACATTGCAGCCAGGCCGCAACGCTACCCTGTACCTTTTGATTTACCCGATTTAATAGAAATTCGTGTAGCAGCATTCTGCCCGTCAATGGCGGCGGATACAATACCACCTGCAAAACCTGCTCCTTCGCCCACAGGGTATAACCCTTTTACTTGTGGATGTTCCATGGTTTCCCTGTCTCGCGGAATTCTTACGGGCGACGAAGTTCGTGACTCCACACCATGTATTACCGCTTCATTGGTAAAATAACCATGCATCTTCTTTCCAAATACCGCAAATCCCTCCTGCAAACGGCGGGCTATGGCTGCCGGCAACAAGTCATGCAATGGCGCTGATCTTATTCCCGGCTGATAGGAGGAATCCGGCAATGACGCCGACATTTTACCATTCACAAAATCAGCCATTCGTTGCGCCGGTGCCGTTTGTGTCCCTCCTCCTGCTTCGCATGCCATCTTCTCCACGCTGCGCTGATAAGCAAGTCCTGCAAGATTTCCGGCATCGGCATATGGTAACAGGTCTTCGGGTTCTATACTCACCACCACTCCCGAATTCGCATAGGGATTGTTTCGTTTCGAAGGCGACCATCCATTCACCACTACTTCGCCCATCGCTGTTGCACAGGGAGCTATTATGCCACCGGGACACATACAGAAGGAATACACTCCCCGGCCACCGGCCTGATGGACAAAACTGTAGGCTGCTGCCGGCAACAAGGTTCTCTTACGGCTCACCTCTTCATCCGAAAAGCAATGATATTGCACCTTGTCAATCAAATGCTGCGGATGCTCAATTCTCACTCCCATCGCAAATGGCTTGACGGATACTGCAATTTTTTTTTCTTCCAGCAATTGAAAGATATCGCGTGCCGAATGGCCGGTAGCCAGAATCAGCTGCTTTGCGGGCAATTCTGAAACAAAACCTGAATCAACGGCCATCATGATCACGCTGATCAACTGTTCATCCTTCACCACGATATCTTTTAATCGGGTATTAAAATGAATTTCTCCACCATGACTTAAGATAGTATGCCTGATGTTTTCAATAATATGCGGCAGCTTGTTAGTACCGATGTGCGGATGGGCATCAATCAGTATATCTTCACTTGCTCCATGCTGAACCAGTAAATGCAGTATTTTTTCAACATCACCCCGCTTGGTGCTACGCGTATAGAGCTTGCCATCTGAATACGTGCCGGCACCACCTTCACCAAAACAATAGTTGGAATCCGGATGAACGATATGTTGCCGGTTCAATTCGGCCAAATCTCTGCGGCGGGCGCGAACAGGTTTGCCGCGTTCGAGGATAATGGGCTTGATACCGAATTCCAGCAGTCGCAAAGCAGCAAAGAGGCCGGCTGGCCCTGCACCGGCTATGACAACAGTTTCTTTCTCAGCTGCCTTTTGAAAGGAAGCAACCGGTTGCTGAAAAGAAGGGACCGGATTCCCAAATGCAACGGCAATGCGAAGATTGATTTTTACCTGCCTGTTGCGTGCATCTATGGAACGGCGAAGCAGGCGATAACTGTGAAATTCTGCCGCAGCGGCACCCAGCTTTTCCAAAATTATTTTTTTCAGTAGCTCCTCATCGGCTGCTTCCTCAGGTAATACAGCAAGATTTAAATCCTGATACATCATTGGAAAGTAGTTTTCTTTCAAAAAGATCAGTGATAAAAGAATAGCGCTAACGCCGGATTGTGTATTTGCAAAATGCCATCGATGGATTTCAACAAGCACCAATCCATAACAAATGCCGTGTTAAAGTTGATTCAGCCCGATCATCTGCTGACGCTGAGGATCCCATAACTTGAGGCGCAAACAGGCTATTATATCGGCCGGATGCAGGGAGGTTGTCTTAGCTGCCTGCAACTCAGGAATGGCGGCCATCACTTCCGGCAACCGGTAAAAAGGAATGCGTGAATTGATATGATGAATATGGTGATAACCGATGTTGGCAGTCACCCATCTCCAGAAAAAATTCATTTCCATGTGGCTGGAAGATTCCAGGGCGGCAAAATCGTAACTCCATTCGATGTCTTCCTTAAAGGTGACGCCCGGAAAATTATGCTGCGCATAAAAGAGATAAGCACCCATGGCGCAGGCTATTGAAAAAGGAATACACACGGATAGCAGCCAGATATTCCATCCAAAAAAAATGATGATCAAAACACTGATCGCTACATGCAATACGACGGCAATCATCGAATCCCAATGCTTGCCCGGACTGCTGAGAAAAGACTGAATCGTCATGCCATATAAAAAAACAGACAGATACCCGAAAAGGATAGTCAATGGGTGTCGTATCGCGAGGTAACCGATCTGCTGCGCACGGCTGCTCTTCAGGTATTTGTCGCGGGTGAAAATCGGAAATGATCCGATGCTGGCTGTATATAGTCTTGAATTATGCGCATGATGATAATCGTGCGTGCGCTTCCAGATGCTGGTGGGTACGAGAATGAGGATGCCAAACGCGGTGAAAAGTGCATCAGCTATCCATGACTTTGTTAAAATCGAATGATGCTGATGATCATGATAAATGACGAATAAACGCACCAGCACCAATCCCGCCATAACGCTGCAAAATAATCGCCCAACGAAAACAGGCAACAATACAGTGCCGGCAAAAAGAGCAACCAGGATGAGCAGCGTGGAAATCGTATAATACCAACTCAGCCAACGCACTTCTTTTGCGTAGGGTTTCGTGGCTAAAATCAGTTCTTTTCCTTGTCGCATCTATCAATCTGAATATACAAAAGTAACTAAAGAACGGCGATAAAGGAAAAGACACAGCCTCAGCGGGTGTTGGAATCAATCATAAGACAACCGAAGCAGGCAGATCCATTTACATCATCCAATGCAAAGAAAAGTGTTGCCACTGCTCTTTAAAAGGAAGTGATATTGACCACTTAAAATATGTTTACAATTCGGTGCTGAAAACTGAAAGCTATCCGGTACATGCAATTTTCCCGCAAAGCTTAAGGCCGCTTGTGCTTCCATCTCCGATGGCTCCACAACCATATCTCCGGCTGCTTCTGAATCTCCAATTCCAGTTTTCGTGTATGTGCTTCCGAAATCTGGCCATCTGCTGTCAGCGATGGTGTTTCAAACAAGGTCTCTGCAAAAATCTTATAATAACCTCGTTTCATCCGCTTAACACTTGCGAAAACAACCGGATAGTTGAGCTTCCTCGCTATTGCTTCCGTGCCAAGAAAAACAGGGGTGTCCTGGTGAAGAAAGGTCGTCCAGTAGGCCCTTTCGGGTGATGGTGTCTGATCGGCGATAAATGCGGTGCTGGTGATCTCCTTCCGTTGCATCGCCATGGTTCTGAAAGTGTCTTTCATCGCAATCAGCTTTGTGCCGAAACGCATGCGCATATTTATGATCAGCCTGTTGTAATGCGGGTTGGCTAATGGATGATAAATTACATAGAGCTGTTGCCTGCACTGGAGGCTGAAGGTATTACCCGCCCATTCCCAGTTGCCGAAATGTCCCATTACAATGATCACGCTCTTTTTCGACTCAAAATAATGATTGAATAACTTCAACGCCTCGTCATCAAAAGAACAGTGTTTCAAGGCAAAGTCACGAGACATGGTGAGCGTCTTGAAGGTTTCCAAAAAAAGGTCGCACAGGTAGTGATAAAACCGGCGCATGATCAGCTTACGTTCCGCCTCGGATTTTTCCGGAAATGACCTTTGCAAATTCCCGGTCACCACCCCCTTACGATAACCTGCCACATCATAAACGAGGAAACAAACCACATCAGAAAATCCATACAGCAACCACGGCGGCAGTATCGAAATCAGGTACAAAAACGGCAATGCGAGGTAGAATCCGACAGCTTGCATAGGGCCGCAAAGATATTACGAAGCAACCACTAATCCGAGCTGCCACGATCAATGCAGATGCCGCTGCTGATACGCATCACTGTGAAATGTTTCGCCCGATGTTTTCCAATTGATACAATCAAAGTCTTTGATCAGCAACGGGTAAAACTATTGTCGAAGATTTAGCTTCCGGAAGATGCTGACGGCATCAGACCAGAAGCATCAATGGCGGAAGTACACAATACCAACTTTTAATTATCTGCCATTTAATTTAACCGGATAGCGGGTTCACCCAAGTTATCCACACACCCCTCTTTTCATAGTATAACTACCCTATTTTCGCAGTTTATTCAAAAAGCAAAGCAAGTGCGTCTAGTCAACCTCGAGATAAAAGGATTTAAGAGTTTTGCCGATAAAACGGTGATTAACTTCAACGATAATGTAACCGGTGTAGTGGGGCCCAATGGCTGCGGAAAATCGAATGTGGTGGATGCCATCCGATGGGTGCTGGGTGAGCAGAAAACATCCATGCTGCGGTCGGAGAAAATGGAGAATATCATCTTTAACGGCACAAAGAACCGGAAAGCATCTTCACTGGCTGAAGTTTCACTCACTTTTGAGAATAACAGGAACCTGCTCCCTACAGAATTTCACACGGTAACCATCAGCAGGCATTATTACCGTAATGGCGACAGCGAATACAAACTCAACGGCATCACCTGCCGGCTGAAAGATATTACATCACTTTTCCTGGATACCGGAATCAGCAGTGATTCCTACGCTATCATTGAGCTCGGCATGGTAGATGAAATCCTGAATGACAAAGACCACTCACGAAGGAAATTATTTGAACAGGCCGCCGGCATTTCCAAATACAAGGCGCGCAAGAAGGAAACGCTCAACAAACTGGAAGCCACCCAACTCGATCTGAACCGCGTGGATGATCTGCTTTTTGAGATCGAAACAAATCTTAAGGCGCTGGAAAGCCAGGCCCGTAAGACAGAACGATTCTATAAGTTGCGCGAAGAATACCGCAACCTGAGCATTGAGCTGGCTTTGTTTACACTGGAAGTGTTTAAATCGTCTTTCTATACCCTGAAACAGCAGCAGCAGCAGGAGGAAGAAAAGAACCGGACGCGGGAAACAGAGGTGGTGATGCCAGAGGCTACACTGGCGCAGGAGAAAACGGACAACATCAACAAGGAAAAGAAGATGCTTGCCGTGCAGCGGGAACTGAATATGTTTGTCACTTCCATCAAACAAAAAGAGAACGAGAAGAATATCCTTTCTGAAAACCTGAAGTTTCAGCGCGACAAAAAAGTCAACCTTACTACCCAAAGTGAAAAGGCTGCGGCCGACCTCCGGCAGATTGGCGCAGGAATAGAAGGCTTCAGGCAGCAGAAAACCAGTGAACACGATGTATTTAATCGCTTCACCGCTGAACTCGAAATTGCCAGGCAGGCATTAGAGAACGTTCGTGCCGACCACAGCGGCATCAAAAACCGGCTCGAAGAACAGACCAATGTGATGCGCGACCTTGACCGCGAAATGGCCGAGACAGAAAAGAACATCACCATTCGTGATGTGCAGCAACAAAATATGTTGCAGGAGCAAGAGCGCGGCGAGGCTGAGTTCAGTCAGCGCCAGCATGAATATGGCGAGTTGCAGCAACAACTGCAATCATTGCGGGAAGAAGAGCAGCTCAAAAAGCAAATCGTGCTGGAGCTTACGGAAGCGGGTGATACCCTTCAGACACAGATTAACGGAGTGGAAGAAGAACTGGAAAAAACAAGGGAAGAATTGCGCAACAGCCATCGTCATCTTGATGCCCGTCAGAATGAGTTTAACCTGACCAAGAGCTTCATAGATAACATGGAAGGGTTTCCTGAATCCATCAAATTCCTAAAACAACATCCGGAATGGGCAACCCATGCGCCACTGCTTTCCGATGTTATCTCCTGCCCTGCTGAATACCGTGTGGCCATTGAGAATTATCTTGACCAGTATCTCAATTACTATGTGGTGGCGGATATGAATGATGCGATGAATGCTGTCAACTTGCTGAGTGCCGCGGCAAAGGGGCGCGCCAATTTTTTTGTATTGAATGATTTTGAAGATGCTACCGTGAAATCGGTCACTGCTCCTCCCAATGTAATCGCTGCCATGGACGTAGTGGAAGCGGATCCTAAATACCGAAAGCTGGTTTCCTTCCTGCTGTCAGGCACCTTTATTTTGCGGGATGAAGAGCAGGTGGATATTAAGAATTTTGATAAACAGGCATCTGTAATTGCACGGAATGGAAAATTTGTACGCACGCCGCTTGGACTCTCTGGCGGACAGGTTGGTTCCTTTGCGGGCAAAAGGCTGGGCAGAATAAAAAATCTCGCTGCCCTGGAAGCAGAGATCTTTCAATTCAAAGAACATGCTGAAAGATTACAACAACGCCTTCAAAACCTGCAGGCTGATTTGATATCCTTGAAGAATTCTTCCAAGGACGCAGAACTGGATGATGCAAGGGAACAGCACAATCTGATTAAGAATCAGCTCACTTCCATCTTTACGAAAATCGAAAATATAGAGAGCTTTTTTGTTGCGCACCGTACGAGGATGGAAAGCCTACAGGCGAAGATGGAACAACTCGGAGCTGAAAAGTCATTTCATGCAGGACAACTTAAGATTCATGCCGACAAGAAAAGAGGGCTGCAGCAATCACTCGATGAGCTGACCGCTTCTTTCAGCGCCAGCGAATTAAACCTGAACGAAGTTTCTCAGGCATACAATGAGAAACACATACAGTATGTGCAGCAGCAAAATAAAGTGGCTGCCATTGACCGCGAGCTGGAATACAAAAATCAGCAGGCAGAGATCACGCAACAACTTATTGAAAGCAATCAGGCGGAACTGAACAGCGCCATTGCATCCATCGCAGACATAGAACAAAAGTTATCCGTTGCGGAAGCCGTTATCATCCATGACTATGCGGAAAAAGAAAAGATGGAGAAGGAAGCAGCCGCCGTGGAACAGGTTTATTATGAAAGCCGTGGAAAAATAAATGAGCTGGATGAAACCCTGAAAACCATTACGAAGAACAAAGAACTCGTTGACCTGCTGCTGGCACAGATCAGGGACAAAACCAATGAGCTGAAACTGGAACTTAATTCACTCAAAGACAGGCTGGCGATAGAGTTTAAAGTGGACATTGAATCGCTGATGGATCGCGATGCGAATGCTGAACTGAATCCGGAGGAACTGCGGCAGAAGTCGGAGAAGTTAAAGAGCAGGATTGAAACCTACGGAGAGATCAACCCGATGGCCATGGAAGCATATAATGAGATGAAGGAAAGACACGATTTCATAGTGACGCAGAAGAATGATCTCATGAATGCCAAAGCATCGCTGCTGCAAACCATTGATGAAATAGAAACCACGGCCAAACAGCAGTTCCTGACGGCCTTCAACAGTATAAAAGAAAATTTTGTGAAGGTGTTCAAAGGGTTGTTTACCGAAGATGACGAATGTGATCTCTTCCTTGAAAACCCCGACAATGTGCTGGAATCCAAGATACAGATCACCGCCAAACCCAAAGGTAAACGTCCACAAATTATTGATCAGCTATCCGGCGGAGAGAAAACGCTCACTGCCATCTCCTTGCTCTTCGCCTTGTACCTTTATAAGCCCGCTCCGTTCTGTATCCTCGATGAAGTAGATGCACCGCTTGATGATGCCAACATCGAAAAATTTAACCGGATCGTACGGGAGTTCTCTCAAAACTCACAGTTCGTTTTGGTGACACACAACAAGAATACAATGGCATCGGTGGACGTGATCTATGGCATCACGATGCAGGAAGAAGGTATCTCAAGGGTGGTACCCGTTGATTTCCGAAGCTTGAATTAATATACTGGCAAGTGCTGCTGCTCTATGGGTGCGCAGCAGCGAGAAAGGCAGTTCCCAATGTGCTGCCAGCATCATTTCGATGAGGATGTTCAGCTGAAAGGAAGGTTGTTCCTGCATTGGTGCAAACCGTAATCAGGACACCTAATATTTCATCACCAGCTTATTCCTTTTTGCCCCAGCCATCTTTCAGCGTAACCGTTCGGTTAAATACAAGCTTCTCCGCAGTTGAATTTTTATCCAGGCAGAAATAACCTTTGCGGATAAACTGATACGCCGTTCCTTCCTTCGCCTGCAGCAGGTCAGGTTCCGCATAAGCGTTTTCCACTATCTGCAGACTATTTTCATTCAGGTAATCTTTAAAATTTCCTTCTTCGCTATCCGGGTTCTCCACCCTGAATAAACGGTCGTACAAACACACACTTACCGAGGCTGCATGAGGCACACTTACCCAATGAATAGTGCCTTTCACATGTATACCACTTGTATCATCTCCACTCCTGCTTTCAGGAATATACGTGCAATAAATTTCCTTCACTGCTCCTTTCTCATCCTTCAAAAATCCTTCACACTTCACGATGTAAGCATTCTTCAGGCGAACCATTAATCCTACACCGAGCCTGAAAAATTTCCTGGGAGGCTCCTCCATGAAATCTTCGCGTTCAATCCATAACTCCCTGCTGAAAGGAAACTCCCTGCTTCCGCTTTCCGGACTTTCAGGATTGTTTTCACCTTGCAGTATTTCTGATTTACCCGCCTCATAATTCGTGATCACGAGTTTCACCGGATCGAGCACCACCATCCTTCGTATGGCATGCTTATTCAGGTCTTCCCGAACACAAAATTCCAGCAGGCCGATGTCAATGGTATTCTCCCTTCGCTGAATGCCAACCTTGTCGCAAAAAGCGCGAATGCTGGCAGGCGTATAGCCACGCCGGCGAAAGGCGGAGATCGTCGGCATCCGCGGATCATCCCATCCTGCAACAGAACGGTCATTCACTAACTGCAACAGTTTCCGTTTACTCATGACTGTGTACGTCATGTTTAACCGTGCAAACTCATATTGATGCGATGGAAAAATTTCCAGCTTCTCAATAAACCAGTCATACAACGGGCGATGTACTTCAAACTCCAGCGTACAGATGGAATGGGTGATCCGTTCGATGGAATCACATTGCCCATGCGCGAAGTCATACATCGGATAAATACACCACTGGTTACCGGTACGATGATGCCCGACATGCTTGATACGGTACATCAGCGGATCCCTGAAGTGCATATTGGATGACGACATATCTATCTTCGCACGCAAAACTTTCTCACCCTCCTTAAACTCACCATTTCGCATGCCGGCGAACAACTGCAGGTTTTCTTCGATGCTTCTGTTTCTGTGCGGACTTTCTTTCCCAGCTTCCGTGGGAGTGCCTTTTGTGGCGGCTATTTCTTCTGCCGACAAATCATCCACATAGGCAAGACCTTTCCTGATAAGCACCGTTGCAAATTCATATAACTGTTCAAAATAGTCGGATGCATAGAATTCATTGTCCCACGTGAATCCCAGCCATTGAATGTCGGCCTTGATACTGTCCACATATTCGACCTCTTCCTTTTCCGGATTCGTGTCATCAAAACGAAGGTTCGTCTGGCCGCCGTATTTATCCGCCAGTCCGAAATTGAGGCAAATACTTTTAGCATGTCCGATGTGCAGGTATCCGTTGGGCTCCGGAGGAAACCTCGTCAACACTCTACCATCATGCTTCCCGCTCTTCAGATCTGCTTCTACAATTTCTTCCAGGAAATTCAGTGGTTTAACTTCTTCACTCATACAATCTTTGCTTGTTTAAGAGCTGCAAAGTTAACCGCAAAATTTGCAATTTGACAGGCAGGCTCGTTGCTGTTTTTTTTCTTGTTACAAGCCCACGCTTTGCAGTTCAAAACATCAGTGGCTTTGGCCCCGACGGAGAACTGCTTGGAAGATATGATTCATTCCCCTTCCTTGTAAAGATGAGCGAGCCTTTAGTAGTTTTTTGTAAAAGCGATGCGCGAGTTCTTCATTAAAAAGTCCGGGATAATATATTGTCTGAACCTGCTAACCATCTTGTCAATGCCCAAGATCATGCTGCCACCACTGAATGCCATTGCTCATTCTAATCCGGCATAATTCTCTCTGCCAATAAAAATTTTACCGGTTCTGAATGACTGAGCGCCACTGTAGATATGGTAGAAATAAATTCCTGCAGGCAGATGGCCAATGTCAATCGAATTTAACCCGGATATCATATTTGTCCGAAGCACATTTTCTCCGTTGCCATTGAACAGATGGAACTGCGTTCCTTCTCGCAGGGAGTTAATGCGGAGCAGGAGTTGTTCGCCTTGCTGCCGGCATTCAAAAACGACATCCTTATCGACGGCGGAACCTGTACATACTTCCACCACCAGATTTAATGAATCAGTATTCGTGCATCCAAAGCCATCGGCATAGGAATAATAAACAGTGAATACTCCGGTTGAAGGTGGTACAAAGTGATCCGCATTCACACCTTGTCCTGTGAATACTCCTCCGGGTGGATCTCCTAACAGCAGAACGGTGGCATCACTGAAGCAAATCGTGTCGGCTTTTACGCCTATGGAAACTTCCGGCAATGGATGAACCGTCACTTCCACCTCGGCGGAATCCATACAGCCTGCGGTACCCGTTGCCATCACCATGTATTCACCATCTTCCGTCACCGCGATGGCAGAGTCTGTTTCGCCATTTGACCATAGGTAGGTGACCCCTTCGCTCTCCACATAGGTTTTAAAAACCCAGTCAAACTCTGTGAGATAGGTGCCGGACGGATCCACAAAACCCATCTCACCATTGACATAAGGGTTACCGGCACCAATCTGCAAACCGTACGGATCCGGCATACCAGGCCCGCCGCGAATCTGAAAAGTGTACGTGTTTCCTGCGGTCACGGGAATATTTTCTTCAAAAGCAATCAGGCAATTTCCGCCCGAACAATATATAGTAAGGGCCTGCGAATCCAGCATGACACCTCCTGTCCCACTGCCTTCCCAAACCGTCCAATAACCGGTGCCGTTGATATAGGTAAAAAATCCTGCCTCTATCTCAACCAACGTTCCTGTCATTCCCGCCTGAAATGACTGCCAGTAAGAATAACCCGGGAGATTTCGTGCGCTGGTGCCACCATTGTAAAAATTCTGCGACTGATCGAGTGCTACAGCACCGCCATTGCCGGAGGCAATCAATATCACCGAGTCTCCTGCGCAGAAAGTGGTAGGCCCTTGCGGAGTGATCGTTACGTCGCACTGCGCCACAGCTAAAAAGGATACCAGCACCAGGGGCAGCGAATAAAAAAAAGAACTGGCGTGTTTCGGCAAGATCCGGACTCTCATTTTATGGAAATTTAATCTCCAAAATTTCATCAGCTGCTCCAGAAAAAGTATGACGATCATCATGTTATGCGTATTATTCAGTATTCATAATCTGTCGTGTAAAGTGCCGGTTATTATTCTGCAGTACCAATAATTTACTATGTGGTATACACAGCATAAACAAAGCGAATTCATCATCAAATGCCACAAAGAGATTCGCACCCAATTTAAACACCTGATCGTTCTATTGCCAACAACTGACTTCTATATACATCCGGCAATAATATCTTCCTCACCCATCCATCAAGATGCAGTAACCTGCAAATCTTGTAAGCAGGTACAGCCGGTGTCATCCATCGTACTTTAGTAAACCTTAACAGCCATGAAACCTGTGCTGGCACAACCAGTTTTTGTGCCTCCAATAAAATCGCATAGCGGCTTCTGCCAAGTTGCTTTTTGTATTGCAGGAAGAGATCCTTCGTGTAATTGCTCAAAGCGAGGTCATTCTCCATATGTTGCTCGCGTTGGATGCACCAGGAAGGATAATCTGCAGGAAGATCCGGAAGTTGCATCCGGTCGCCGACACGAAAAAATACCTGGAACACTTCTTCTTTCTCTGCTGCTGTCAGGCGGCGCTGTAACAGTTCAAAGGACGCAATGGAATAATGAATAAGCATGAAGAGCACATCACGATAAGCCCACGGTGGTATCCGGCTGCCCCGTTTCTGCTCCACCTGCTGGTGGATCGCTGTTATGGTATCAATAGATTGTAAAGCATCTTCATTATCAGCAAACACGATTTTTTGGGCGTAGGCAACCGTGGAGAACAAACGACCTATTGGATCAGCGGGAAGTTTGCCGGTGAAATAAAGCCAGTCCACCGCCTTATTCAAAGCAAATTCAGCGGATGCACCGGCAAAAATGAAAAGGACGGTATCTGTGTTGCCCCAGATGCTCCGTACAACAGATGACTGCTCTACAAAATATTTCATGTATGTGCTAAATTATCGAAAAGTTTCCGCCTTCTTTGAAACGCAAGCATCATTAATGGTAGAAAGATGTCAATCATCAATCATCCCATCTCACACCCTATAAACACACATTTTACGATACAAAACGGCAATGGGTGTAGCTCCGATCTGGAATTGCTCAGCGTTGGTGAAACATTTTCCGCTCAGATAAAAATAAGCAAACCCTTATCAGTTCTATGTTGTAACAAAACGGGGCTTCTGCAATGAAAAATCCGTGACAAAAAACACTATTTTTCCTTTTTCACATCCTTTCGCCATGAACCTGATCGTGTATATGTTTTTCCTGATAAATTTCTTAACACCTGACCCTGTTGTTATGCAGTTAAATCAACAGGAGCAAAAGATATGTACGGCAGTTGATGCCCGGACACCCGCAGCCCTCAACCTGTTGAAGGAAGCCATCAATATCAACAGTGGAACCCTGAATTTTGAAGGAGTACGCAAAGTGGGTGAGATGTTCATGGCAGAATTGAAAAAAATTGGTTTCGAAACACAATGGACTGATGGCAATGAATTCGGCCGTGCAGGACATCTTTTTGCCGTGCACAAAGGGAAAGGAAAGAAATTTCTGCTCATTGGCCATCTTGATACCGTGTTTGAAACAGACAACCCATTTCAAAGCTGGAAGATGTTGAATGACTCAACCCTTCAGGGACCTGGTGCCTCTGATATGAAAGGTGGTGATGTGATCATCATTCTTGCCATGCAGGCATTAAAAGATGCAGGACTGCTCGAGGACCTGTCGATTGAGATTATCATGACCGGCGATGAAGAGCTGAATGGTGATCCGCTATCCCTCTCTAAAAAAGCGATTCAGGAAGCCGCCATCCGCGCTGACATCGCTTTGGGCTTTGAAGATGGTGATGGATTGCCGAACAGTGCCTTGATATCGAGGCGTGGCTCATCAGAATGGACATTGACAGTGAAAGGGACGCCGGCTCATTCTTCACAAATTTTCACCACCGATGTTGGCAGTGGGGCCATCTTTGAAGCGTCTCGTATCCTGCATTCATTTTATGAAGCGCTCGCCAGTGAGGAAGATCTCACTTTTAACCCTGGCCTCATTGCCGGAGGTTCAGAAGTTTCATTCAACCCGGAAACCAATACAGCCACTGCTTTCGGTAAGAATAATATAGTGTCAGGCAATGTGCTGGTAAAAGGGGACTTGCGTGCAGTATCTGCGGAGCAACTTAAAAAAGCAAGACAGATCATGGCCGACATTCTCAAAAACAATTATCCGCATACATCTGCCACCATTGATTTCGGCGATGACGGTTATCCGCCTATGACGCTCACCGAAGGAAACAGAATGCTTCTCGATGCCTACAGCCAGGTAAGCGTGGATTTGGGCTTTGGTCCGGTAAAAGCTGTTCCGCCGAGAAACGCAGGCGCTGCTGATATTTCTTTTGCTTGCGACTATGTTGAGATGGCACTCGACGGATTAGGTATAGCAGGTGCGGGAGGACATACGTCCAATGAAACCGCCAATCTCAACTATCTGTCAATTGACGCCAAACGGGCTGCCGTGCTGATTGCGAGGCTGGGAAGATAAACAAGCAGCTTGTCGGGGAAGACTTCTTATTAATTTCATCAGATGCTATTCACTCCTGTAAAAATTGGCCCCGTGTTGTTGCGCAACCGTTCTATTCGTGCTGCAGCATTTGAAGGCATGAGCGCTCATCATGCAGTATCTCAGCAGTTGATAGACTATCATCAAGCTGTAGCGGCAGGTGGCATTGGAATGACTACCGTTGCTTACGCTTCCGTCACCAAAAACGGCCTCTCCTTCCCGCACCAGTTGTGGTTGCGCAAGGAGATTATTCCTCAGCTGCAAAAACTAACGGCTGCTGTTCATGATCACCAGGCAGCAGCTTCCATTCAAATTGGACATTGCGGAAATATGTCGAAACGTGCTGTAACCGGCTCACGGCCGGTAGCACCCTCTGCCCGCATCAACTGGTATGCGCCGTCCTTTCCACGTTCATTACGTGAAAAAGAAATTATTGCCTTGGCCCGGTCTTTTGGCAATGCCGTAAGAATAGCGCAGGAGTCCGGCTTTGATGCTGTGGAGGTGCATGCAGGTCACGGATATCTCATCAGCCAGTTTTTATCGCCCTATACCAATCATCGCAAAGATGAATATGGAGGATCGCTGAGGAACAGGATGCGCTTTTTGCAAATAGTAATGGAAGAAGTTATGGAAGCCGCCGCCGGTCATACCGCCGTGTTGGTGAAGATGAACATGCGCGACGGTTTCCCGGGAGGTCTGGATATTGAAGAAGCAGTAGAGGTGGGCAGGTTGCTGGAAAGAACCGGCGTGCACGCGTTGGTACTCAGTGGCGGCTTTGTAAGCCGCGCTCCTATGTATATCCTGCGAGGTGCAATGCCGGTGAAGGTATTGGCCAAACATGTTGACAACCCATTAATGAGTTGGTTTGTCCGGCACTTCGGTCATTTGCTGGTCCCGGAAGTTAAGTTTTCATCAAATTATTTTTTGGAAGATGCCCTTTTGTTCAGAAAGGAATTAAGGATGCCATTGGTTTATGTCGGAGGTATTATTTCGAAAGAAAACATCGATAACGTATTGTCTGCCGGATTCGATGCTGTGGCCATGGCGCGTGTATTGATCCATGATCCTGACTTTATCAATAAACTATTGCAGGAGTTATTGAATCACTCTGCCTGCGATACCTGCAATTATTGTATCGCTGTAATGTATAATGGCCCATTCAGTTGTATTCAACATTCAAACTAATGCCCGATAAAATGGAGATAATACGCAGGCATTAAAGCTGCGGGTAAGCGTTGGTTCAATTTTAACCCCGTCATTTGCAAAGCTGCGCAAAGGCTATTTATACAGCCGTCCTGAATGGCAAAATATGGGTTGAAAACACCTGGAAATAAAAACGCCGGATCTGTTAAACCCACATTCTGCAGTTCAAAAACACATAGGGTTTAACCCCGACGCAGCACTGCTTAGGGTTTGTGAAACATTTTCCTTTCTTGAAAAAAATGAGCAAACCCTTAGCAGTGCTAAGCTGTAGCGAAGCGGGATGTTTCTACTGAAAAATCCGGGTCAAAGCTCCGGCGTTCTCTATCAGCTGTGCGCAATTAGTTAAGCATTGATAATCCTGCGGGTAGGAACCGGTGCCGAAATGCCGTTTTTATCAAATGCTTCTTTCATTTTTTCCTGTATGCCGAAGAATACGCTCCAGTAATTGTCAACGGTAGAATAGGGAAAAACAGCCAGTGTAACCATCCCATCGCCCACCTTTGAAACATTGAGCGAAGGAGCAGGAGATGGCAGCACGCCATCAAAATTCATCATCACATCCATAGCCACCTGCCGTACTTTATTCATATCATTATCCGGTGCGACGGCCATGGTAATTTCCACACGAAGGTTTCCATGACGGCTCATATTGACGATGGTACCGTTGGAGACGGCTCCATTGGCCAGGATGACGGTTTTGTTATCAGGTGTCAGGAGTATGGTATTGAATATCTGAATTTCAAGCACATGTCCCACATGACCGCCTGACTCTATCAGATCTCCCACTTTAAAAGGCTTAAATACCAGCATCAGTACGCCACCCGCGAAATTGGCTAATGACCTCGTAAGGCCAGCCCCACTGCCAGGCCTAATGCACCGATGACCGCCACAAAAGAAGTTGTTTGAATACCGAGCATACCGGCTACGGTAACAAGCAGCAATACCTTTAATCCAACACTCACCATGCTTCCAAGAAATGATTGCAGGGAAACATCCACCTGCCTCTTACGTAAAGAAGCCGAAACCAACCGTGCAATTAAATTGGTGACATAAAGACCAATGATAAAAACGAGCAAAGCGCCCAACACACTGGGGCCGTAAGATGTCATCAATTGCATGATCCTGTCTGATAAAGATGTAAGATTATCCATAATAGTATTTGATTTTAGATTCGGTGCAAATAAAATGTAATTAGTTCTTTATGCAAAGCTTCTATTAACATATCTTTTATGTTTAAGATGGGAGATCGTTAACAAGCGAGAAAGGTTTTTACCATTGATAAATCCAGGTTAATCTGAAAACGAGATACACCTGAACTGCAATGAATCCAATAACGGAGCATTTGCTTCGACTGTATCCGGATTACCTCCTTAAAGATCAACTCTAACAAGATGTTCTTTTAATAAGATGGATCAGTTGAGGCGCTTTCAACTTCAGCAGCAACAGCGGCTCCACAATAACTTTCTAATCTGTGTATTATGTCTTCTGCTACGAAATGCGAAGTGCTTTCCATCTCATTGCTCTGAAAGAAAAAACCCTTGCTATCTGCAGATAGACAAGGGTTTTGTTTTATTTGATTTAAGTGATCCCGCTGGGACTCGAACCCAGGACCCCAACATTAAAAGTGTTATGCTCTACCGGCTGAGCTACGGAATCATTTTTTTAAGAGTGGGCAAAGATAGTCTGTGAAAGAAGATTTACAAACCGAAATTGAAAATTATACCATTCCTGTGGATAACCATCAATGCTTAACGGTAACTAAGATTAAAGAATGACTGCTCAATCCATATTCTAAAATGTTCCCCTTTTATGCTGAATGCTCACCACTCACCATTCGATTCTAAAAAAATTGCTGCAGGATCATAAGCCGGATTCTGTATCATCCTCCAAAGCTTACAGGATGACGGATTGCTCCGCCATTACGAAGCTAATTCAGATGCTGACATTCATTTATCTGGTTCCGGCATCACTGCCGGAATCTGGCGGTCTACCCACCTCCGGAACTTCCTTTCGGAAGAATAAAACGAGCCGCTTTACGAACAGCCTCGCCGGCTATTCACCGGAGTATATTTGACCTTACAGCCCGCAAGGTTTACCCTTTCCTGGTGTTACCACCACGAACCGTGAGCCCTTACCTCACGTTTTCACCCTCGCTCTCCCAATGGCAGGAAAGGTTTTCCTTTCCCGTCCTCGGATTAATCCGCCTTCCTGAAAAATGACAAGTCATTCTCCATAGACGAAACGAGCAGTTATTTTCTGTGGCACTGTCTTCCCGACTGAAGCCGGGACCATCTGTTAGGTGGTGCGGCGCTCTGTGCTGTCCGGACTTTCCTCTCCGACAAGTCGGAGCGAATGTCTCCCCTGCAGCAAAATTTTCAAAGAACAATAAAACCAGGATTTTTCATGTAACAATCCAGGTAAAAATTAAAGGCCTGTAATCTGCATCAAGTGAATCCTGCCTCATGCAAAAGTAAGAAAGTAAAAAGCGCCGGCTGAATTTCCAATTGGTAATAACGAGCAGGAAGCGTGTGCCGCCTTACAAGTTCGAAGCCGCAGAAAGGCGGGATTTTTTAAAAGAAAAATCAGGGTCAAAATAAGAAAGCCCTTGATTGCTCAAGGGCTTTCCCAAAAGGTGCGGGAAGCAGTTATGAAATCACTTTCACATTTACTGCATTGGGGCCTTTTTTTCCTTCGGAGATCTCGAAAGAAACATTGTCGTTTTCACGGATGTCGTTGATTAGACCTGTAGCGTGAACGAAAATTTCTTCATTCGTTCCATCCTGGATGATGAATCCAAATCCTTTGGATTTGTTGTAAAACTTTACTTTACCTGTGTTCATTGCAATTGTAATTGATGAATTAAAAAATGAAATCGTAACAAAGGTAAAAAAATATTAAATTTCAGGTAACCGGGCAGAAAAAATAGATTTCACTTTCCTCATGCAATGACCGTGCGGTGCTCATTTACCTGGTCAGAGAAGATAACACCATCCTTCAACCGGACAATTCGGTGTGCAAACAGCGAAATATCTTCTTCATGGGTAACAATAATGACGGTATTCCCTTCCCGGTGAATCTGATCAAAGATTCCCATAATTTCAATAGATGTCTTGCTGTCTAAGTTACCCGTAGGTTCATCGGCCAGGATAATGGAAGGATTATTAACCAGTGCGCGCGCAATCGCCACCCGCTGCTTCTGCCCTCCTGAAAGTTCATTGGGCCTGTGATCCATCCGGTCTCCCAGGCTTACCGCTCTCAGCATCTCACGCGCCCGTTCATCACGGAATGCTTTCGGCTTCCCGGCATAGATAAGCGGAAGCGCCACATTTTCTTCGGCTGTCATCCTGGGCATCAGGTTAAAGGTTTGAAACACAAACCCGATCTCCTTATTGCGAATCACGGCCAGCTCATTATCACGCATCACCCCCACATCATTTCCATTTAACAAATACTTACCGCTGCTCGGGATGTCCAACGCTCCGATGATATTCATCAGTGTTGATTTGCCGGAGCCGGAAGGTCCCATCAACGCCACATATTCGTTCTTGTGTATGGTGAGATTGATTTCTTTCAATGCCGGAATAATCACCTTTTCAAGCACATAGTCTTTCCTGATTTTCTGCAGTGATATTATTTCAGACATCTTTTTTTGCTTTATTAAATCCCGTGGTTATTTCAATTTCTCTGTACAATCAATTACTGCTTTACGACCTACTAAGTAAATATGCTATTCGTCAGACTTCGTAACTCTTCAGTTGCTTGGCGATGATGTCGTGCACTTTTTGCTTCAGCGTCTCCACATCATCCTGCGTCATTCCTTTTGTTTCGATTGGCGAATGTACAAACACTCTCGCGAATCCCGGCCGTCCAAATGTCCTCCATCCATCCACAAATAAGATCTTCCAATTGTCAGGCATCGTTACCGGCACTACCGGAACCTGATGCTCAATGGCGAGTCTGAATGGTCCGTTCTTAAAGCGAACCATTGTGGGGGGATGCGGGCCGATCATTCCTTCAGGATAAACCACTATATTCATTCCGCTGCTCAGCCGTTCGCCCGCGATCTTCATCGACTTATGCGATTCTCGTGCATTTTCACGGTTCACCGTAATATCGATCGTCTTGAAAAAGATGTTGATGATGGGCAGACTGGCCAGTTCCTGCTTGCCCATAAAACACCAGTTACGGCGGGCCACCATGGCCGACATCGGAATATCAAAATAAGAAAAGTGATTCGCGCAAAAGATATACCTGCCGCGCCGGTCAAGCTTCTGCTCATAGTGAATACGCGGCAGGATACCGGTGAAGGGAAACAATAAATATCCCCACAGCATCCGGAGCCGGTTTGCCTGCTTCCACCATTTTTTGTTGTGGAGTGTTATGAAAAAGGCAGGATACAAGATCAGGAAAATGAGCGTGAAGATGAAAAAATACCAATAGGCCCAAAGCACCTTCAGTGCGTGCGTGATTATTTTCACGAAGCCAAAAATAATTTTTTTTACTTTGCCCGCTATGGAAACAGTGGTTAGCGGTATCAGGCCAACAGGCAATCTTCATCTCGGCAATTATTTCGGAGCCATGCGTAATTTCCTGAAGATGCAGGAGGAACAGCATTGTTTCTTTTTTGTGGCGGATTACCACTCACTCACCACGCATCCACATCCTGCCAACCTGCATCAAACGGTGCAGCAGGTGGTCGCCGAATACCTTGCCTGTGGCCTCGATCCGGACAAATGTACTTTGTATGTGCAAAGCGATTTGCCGGAAACCGTGGAACTCTATCTGTTCCTGAACATGCTGTCTTATGTCGGCGAACTGGAACGCAGTACTTCGTTCAAGGAAAAGATCCGCAAACATCCAGATAATGTAAATGCAGGCCTGCTCACCTATCCGGTGCTGATGGCTTCAGATATCATCATTCACAAAGCGCATAAAGTGCCGGTGGGAAAAGACCAGGAGCAACACCTCGAGATGACACGAACCTTCGCTTCGCGTTTTAACCGGCTCTATGAAGTGGATTATTTCCCGGAGCCGGTGGCATTCAATTTTTCAGATAAGCTGGTGAAAGTACCCGGACTGGACGGCTCCGGCAAGATGGGCAAATCGGAAGGCGAAGGCAATGCCATTTTCCTGGTGGATGAACCGGCTGCCATCCGTAAAAAAGTAATGAAAGCTGTTACCGATAGCGGACCCAGTCAGCCCAACCAGGAAAAACCTGAAATGATACAAAACCTGTTTAAGCTGCTTGAGCTGGTGTCGGCGGCTTCTACCATTCAGCACTTTGAGGAGGCTTATAATAATTGCAGTATCCGCTATGGAGATTTGAAGAAGCAACTGGCGGAAGATATGATCACGTTTACCACACCCATCAGGGAACGGGTGCATGAAATTTATAATGATACCGCATTGCTGAAAAAAGTACTTTCACAAGGCGCGGAAAAGGCAAGAGCAAGTGCCGGCAAAACAGTGCAGGAAGTGCGTGAAATAATCGGTTTCAGAAAGTTTTAGAATCTTTTATCTTCACGTTCCTAATCCTGTTGTTTCATTCATTTAATCATTACATAACTATTAGCACAGTTAAGCACAGTACATTATTCAGTTATCTCATTCACAGCACCTATCACGATGGCAAAGAAGGACTTGAAATTTTCAAATGTAAAACATGTGGCTATCGCCGGAAATATTGGTGCGGGAAAAACTACGCTCACCACCCTGCTCGCTAAGCAATTCAACTGGGAACCGCATTATGAGGACGTGGAAAATAATCCCTACCTGTATGACTTTTATGAGAACATGCCACGCTGGTCATTTAACCTGCAGATTTACTTCCTGAACAGCCGCTTCGGGCAAATCATACGTATTCAACAGGGAGAAAAAACAGTGATACAAGACCGTACGATTTATGAAGATGCACAAATCTTCGCGCCCAACCTGCATGCTATGGGTCTGATGACCAAACGGGATTTTGAAAATTATACGGCGCTTTATAAAACGATTGGTTCACTGATAAAACCACCCGATCTGTTGATTTACCTTCGGGGCTCCATTTCGGCATTAGTAGGACAGATTCAAAAACGCGGCCGTGAATACGAAGACAACCTGCGACTCGATTACCTGCGCCGGCTCAATGAATATTATGAGAACTGGATCAACAACTATAAGGAAGGTAAGCTGCTCATTATAGATATTGATAAATGCAACTTTGCCGAGAACCCTGAGGATCTGGGCGATGTGGTTAATAAAGTGAGAGCACAGTTGCATGGTTTGTTTTAGACGCTGTTGCAAAAAGGATCGTCTAAAAGTTACTTAACATCCATAAGCATGATTGTTACAGGAAACAAAGACTGGAGGTATCTTCTGTACCCGGTAACTTGCACGATTTATCCGGCCTTGATTAACCATTCAGTTTGCACAATGCAGGAGATTGTATTGTAGAAGTATTGAAGAATACCTGTTCCGTTTCACCGCATCCGTCATCTGATCATTTTTTGCAGACAGCCTATCCGCATGAAAATAAAACTACTATTCCTGCTTTCTGTTTGCTGCACCACAATAACGGCGCATGCCGGCAATGAACCTCAAAGCAGCAGCGCACGCTCCAATGCCATGGGTGGCGCCGGTGTCACCCTCACTGATTTTTATGCCGTGTTCAATAACCAGGCATCGATGGCGTACGTAAAAGATATCACTGCCGGTATATTTACTGAGCGCAGGTTTATGATGAGTGAATTAGGTTTTCACGCAGGAGGCATCATCCTGCCCACTAAATCAGGTGTTTTCGGACTCAGCGCTTCCTATTCCGGTTTTGATGTTTACAATGAAAAAAAGGCGGGAATTGCCTATTCCAGGTTGTTTGCCAAAAAGATCGCAGGTGGAATTCAGTTCGACTACCTTGGGACCTCCATCGCTGAATATGGGAATGCTGCAGCCTTTACTATAGAAGCGGGATTGTTGGTGAAGATCACCGACAAATTCTCCACCGGCGCGCATATCTTCAACCCGGTGAGAGTTAATTCAGGGTTCGCAGATAATAAGATTCCAACAACCATTAAGCTCGGTGTTTCCTATGAAGCAAGCGATAAGGTGTGGCTTGCTGCCGAAGCTAAAAAAGACATTGACCATGCCGCGCAATTTTGCGGAGGTCTGGAATACCGCATGATTGATGCTTTTCATCTGAGGGCCGGATTTCAGACCAATCCTGCCTTGTATTCATTTGGCGCAGGCATTACTATACAGCAGCTGAAGATTGACATGGCCACCACCTATCACCAGGTATTTGGTATATCCCCGCAAATCGCCGTCAGTTACGCATTCGTGAAAAAGAAATAACATGCGCGACCTACCGGCTATATTCACCCTCGGTGCTTTGAAAAAAATGTTGCGTTTCCTTTCAGGCGATCTGCTGCAAAAGATTTTATCGCCGGCATACCTCCTGCTGATGGTGATTGTGATGCAACCGGAACAGACCTTTTCACAGGTAATCGATACCACCGGAGATGATGGAAAGAAAGAAGATTACATAGAGCAACTGGTGGAGAAAGACGATAACTCCGGTGGTGATTATGAAGGCCTTGTTGACCTGGACAGAAATCTCCGGCAGCGGCCGATCAATCTGAACACCGCTACAGAAGAAGACCTCAAACAGTTGCATGAACTGGCTTTACTGACAGACATTCAGATCAACGCCATTATCAACTACCGGGACAAACTGGGCAGCTTCATCAGCATCTATGAATTGCAGGCTGTGCCGTATCTGGATATGGTCACTATCCGCAACCTGCTTCCTTATGCCAGGGTGAATTCCGACATCATCCATGTTCAGGTGAAAGCCAATGAATTACTTTTCAACGGAGATTATATGGTGCTCGTAAGGGCGCAGCAAATACTGGAAGAACAAAAAGGTTTCACGCCTGTTGATTCGGGCAGTACCGCTTCGCGCTATCTGGGGAGTCCGCTCCAACTCTATACAAGGTACCGCTATCAGTATGGAACAAAATTCAGCTATGGCATCACCGGTCAGAAAGATGCCGGCGAAGAGTTTTTTAAAGGAACACAAAAACAAGGATTCGATTTTTATTCCTTCCATCTCTATTACCGCGGCAATAGCTTCATCAAAGCGGTAGCCATAGGAGATTATGAATTGCGGTTTGGACAGGGTTTGCTGGTAGCTTCCGGTTTTGGTGTCAGCAAAAGCTCACTCGTCATGAATGTAAAATACGGAGGCCGGACACTGAAACCTTATACCTCCACCAATGAATTCAATTTCTTCAGGGGTGGCGCCATGGTCTTGGGAACAAAGAATATTTCTTTCACCGCTTTTGCTTCCTCAAAAAAGATAGATGGCAATATCGGAACAGTAGATACCATCGACGAAGATGTATTTGTCACTTCCGTCGGTGGTGACGGATTGCATCGCACACCGTCTGAAATAGCGGATAAGAATACGGTTCATCAGACCGTAACAGGTTTCAATGCCGACTTTAAAATACATGCTTTGCAATTGGGTGCATCTGCTGTCTATTCAAATTACAGCGTACCGTTAGCGCCCAATTTTGAACCATACAACCAGTTTAAATTCAGGGGAAATCAGCTCCTGACCAGCGGCATCCACTATGATTGGGAGTACCGGAACTTTCTGCTTTTTGGTGAAGCTGCCATGGATGATGAGGGAGGTAAAGCGCTGCTTTCAGGTCTGCTCATCAGCATAGATCCGCGCATTGATCTTTCGCTGATCTACCGTAACTATGGCAAAGACTTTCATTCTTTATATGCCAATGCCTTTGGCGAATCGAGCACCTGCGATAATGAAAGCGGAATGTACACCGGAATCCTGATTCGTCCCGCCCGCTCCTGGCAAATTGCCGGATATGTGGATCTCTTTCAGAAGCCATGGCTGGATTACAATATTGATGCTCCATCTAATGGTATTGAGCTCCTGGCACAGGTAACGTATAAGCCAAATAAAGTACTTGAAATCTACGCCCGCTGGAAAGATGAATCCAAGCAGCAGAATTCATCGCTCAATGATGAACCGCTGGATTACATTGTTGGCATCCGAAAGCAGAACCTTCGTTTCAATTTAAGTTACAAGGCCTCTTCCGCTTTTACCCTGCACAGCCGTGCCGAATGGGTTTTTTATAAGGAAGAAAAACGGCCAACACAAAATGGTTTCCTTATTTATGAGGATCTAATCTATCATAAACTGGGTTCTCCCCTTCAACTCACCGGCAGGTTTTGCCTGTTCGATGCCGATGACTATGATGCCAGGATTTATGCTTATGAAAATGATGTGCTGTATGCCTATTCTGTCCCTTCTTTCTCCAACAGGGGCATGCGTTTTTATGTATTAGCCAGGTATTCGATCAGCAGAGGCATTGATGTATGGCTGCGTTTTGCCCAAACTTATTACAGCAACCTGGATGTAATTGGAAGTGGACTGGATGAAATTAACGGCAATACCAAAACAGAAGTTAAAGCTGAGGTGAGATTTAAGTTCTGATCTGCCTGCCGCAAAATCTGAGTGGTAATATTATTCCTTCAAAAATTTTTAATTCAGAAATATTCCTGGTCCGGCGCACGCATGCGCTGCTCAAATATATCCCCTGCAATTCGCAGAACCGCACCTGCAGGGCAATTTCCCTTCATGGTGCGTCACTCCGTAATCGGCAGTCAGTTCTTCTCCCTTTCTGATGGTGCGCAACGCATAAAATTCAACACGTGTGGAGGTTACCCTGATATATGAATTAGGCGAGCAGGAATGATTAATGTATCGCAAGGAGTTGCTTTGAACAGAAGCGTCGAGGGCCGTTTTGTCCGTCAGCTCCACGATGGCAATTTCGCTGGTCACCTTCGCCTTTTTCCTGGCGGCCCGCAAGGATATTATTTCACCACC
The DNA here is from genome assembly GCA_044227805.1 of Chitinophagales bacterium. GTDB lineage: Bacteria > Bacteroidota > Bacteroidia > Chitinophagales > UBA10324 > JACCZZ01. Next base: position 40,591 of record JBGAWA010000021.1, read on the forward strand.
AAGGTCCCCTATTTTTCTCCGGGCGGGAATCAGTGATTTTGCATAAGCGCCTTTCCCCTGTATGCCGCTCTTCGCGATCTGTAATTCGTAGTTGACCCTGAACATCCTCTAATTTTCGCGCAAGATAAATTTATTTATGGGCAGAAAGGTTTTCAGTCCTCATTACCTTCTGGCATTTCAAAGTTGCAATGGCGATTACAATATTTATTGTCCGCTATCGTCAGCACTCTTATTTAACCAAACAAAATTAACATGAACTACAATCAGTCATGGGCCGCAAAAGGCCACGAACACGGAAGCAGGAACAAGCACCTGCTCATCCGCTCCATGCAGCGTGCAGCTGTCAGTATTTACAAGACCGCCAACAGCCACGAGCTGCTGGTTTTCGCGCCGGGAAGAATGAAAGAACATTTTCACCTGGATGTGAAAGGCAATGAACTCACCATATCCTATACGCCGCCGGAAGGATTCCCGCGGCCGGATTGGATACTGCGTGAATACAGCCGGGGCGGCTTCCTGCGAACCTTCACGCTGGACGCGAATGATGATGCAAAAAACATCACCGCACGTTATGAGGATGGTGTACTGCAGGTGAGTGTGCCAATGCTGAAAGGCGCTGAAACGGTGAAGCAGGAAATCAAGGTCAATTAACCCTGCATTTTGCGCTTCCAAACGAAAACAGGTTCAGCCCTTTCGTTTTCTTTGAAAAAAAATACGATTTTTTGTCTTGTAAAAAAGCACAGACCGGTGGAAATTTCAAAGCTGGGAAGCGCAGTAAAGGTGATGTCCGAAGTGGACATCACCTTTTTTTACGAACAGATTTTTTTACGGAACAACTGTTGAGTTGAACCCACATTTTGCAGTTCAAAGCGGCAACGGGTTTAACCCCGACGTAGAACTGC
>JBGAWA010000150.1:0-5047 GCA_044227805.1 Chitinophagales bacterium
CTCAAAATACCGGCTATATCATTCACCAGCCGCGGAGGTTCCGGCCGTGGCGGTATATCAAATGCCAAAGCAAGCTGCCATCCTGCTGACAGCAGCACCAGTAAACACAACAGGTACTGCTTCATCTTATTCATTTCTTATAATGATATCGTCAGAAATTTCATTGGCATTGTGACCAGAAATTTCAAAGAACTGCTGCAGTTGTTCACCGGCCAGCCTGATGCCCTTCAACAGTCCTTCGGTATATTTTCCTTCCTTGAAATAATTTTCCATCACGGATTTGGTCGCTTCCCAGAAATCGGAAGGCACCTTTTCATGGATGCCGCTGTCGCCGATAATGGCGAAGACATGGTCTGCATAGGCAATGTAAATCAGCACACCTGTCTTCAGCTTCGTCTGATTCATTTTCAGTTGATGGAAAATTTCCACTGCGCGGTCTAATAGGTCTTTGCCGCATTTTTTTTCGAAATAGACTTTTATTTCGCCTGATGATTTTCCTTCCGCCTCCCTGATGGCAGTTACAATCTGAGCCTGTTGTTCAGGAGAAAGGAATGTGCTGGATGTTGCCATACGGACTGATGCTGTTACTTGGCTGTATCAGGTGCCGCCGAGTTTATTTTGAAGTTGATGTCAGGCGCGTTCTCTGATCCTGCATTGGATTTAAAGTAACCTTTCTCTGTAAATCCAAACATGCCGGCAATCAGGTTAGTAGGAAACTTTTTGATGTAGGTGTTATAGTCCTGCACTGACAGGTTGAAGTCGTCACGTGATTTATTGATTCGGTTTTCAGTGCCTTCAATCTGTGTTTGAAAATCCTTGAACTGCTGCGTGGTTTGCAGTTCCGGATAACGTTCCACCACTACCATCAGCTTGCTGAAGGCAGAACTGAACTGGTCCTGCGCCTGCTGGAATTGCTGTATGGATTCAGGGGTCAGTTTGGAAGCATCCACATTGACAGCCGTGGCATTGGCCCTTGCCTGGATAACATCCACGAGCGTACTCTTTTCGAAGTTGGCGGATCCTTCAATAACCTTCACCACACTGTTGTAAAGATCGGTCCGGCGCTGGTACTGGCTTTCCACCTGCGACCACTTGGATTTTGTATCCTCTCCCTTCGTCACCATGTTGTTGTAGGCGCCTTTGAAGGTGGAATACAGCAGGAAGGCAATTAATGCGATGACGGCAATAGTGATGATGGTTTTATTCATGGCAATAATTTTTTTTGTGTTTACTTTGAAGACAGACGAATAACAAAGATACTTATTTGAAGTTCTTCCCCTCACACAAAAAAATATACGATGAGCCAGTTAGCCGATGAATTCAATGCCTATCGCTCGAAGATGAATGAAAAGATTCTTGCGCAAAACAATAAGGTGATTAACCGATTGTATAATCTTGACACCAATACATACACGGAGGGTGCTTTGCCGGTGAAGACTAAGGAAATGCTTGGACTGGTAGCCTCCATGGTGCTCCGTTGCGATGACTGCATCAAATATCATCTTGGAAAATGCAAAGAAGAAGGCATTACCACGGAGGAGATTTATGAAGTGTTTGCCGTAGCGAATATCGTTGGCGGCACGATCGTCATTCCGCATTTCAGGCGGGCCGTGGAATATTGGGAAGCGCTGCAGTAAACTTTGATAGCTATACGGCATTGCCGGGCTTTGCTAAACAATGTGTGAGGCCAGACCAACAATGTATTGAATTTGGCAACGAAAGCTAAAAAAGGGCCTCATCCATAAGGGAGCGTTGAAATAAACAGACGGCATAAATATTCTCAAAACCATATTAAAATCACACGGTGATGACAGACCCGTATTTACGCTATTATTGATCCTGGCCACAAAATGAGACCGTACTAAAATCCATGATCCATGATCATTGTCTCGCAACACTACGCCTCCCGCAAGGCCTGTCTGCCAACCTGCGTGAGCCCAATTCCATCCAGATAGATACCATCAAATAAACACCGGCATCTTCACCTCCATCATCAATTATTTATCACATTTGTATCATCACCCATTGCACTACCTGTCAACCATTCTTAAAGCAGCCTGATCCCATGACCGATAAACGCCTCTTTCTCCTCGATGCATTCGCACTTATCTACCGGGCCTATTTCGGGCTGAGCAAAACACCTTTCTACAACTCGAAAGGAATTAATACAACAGCGGTTTTTGGATTCACGAATACACTCGTCGACCTGATTCAACGCGAAAAACCTACGCATATCGCTGTCTGTTTTGATACTGCAGCAAAGACCAACCGCGAGGATGACTTCGCCGAATACAAAGCCAACAGGCAGGAACAACCCGAAGACATCACCATAGCCATTCCATACATCCGCAAGATTATTGAAGCCTTCAAGATTCCGATTGTTGAGCTTGATGGCTTTGAAGCAGATGATGTGATTGGCACACTGGCGAAGAAAGCGGAAAAGGACGGTTATAAAGTTTTCATGGTTACGCCTGACAAGGATTACGGGCAGCTGGTGTCAGCAAATATTTTCATGTATAAACCCGCTTACCTCGGAAGGCCGGTGGAAATACTGGGACCTGCAGAGATCATGAAGAAATGGGAGATTGATAACGTACTGAAGGTGATTGACATCTTGGGATTGATGGGCGATTCCGTTGATAATATTCCCGGGCTGCCTGGTGTGGGTGAGAAAACCGCCAAGAAGCTGGTGAATGACTTTGGTTCGGTGGAAAACCTGGTGGCACATCCCGAGATGCTGAAAGGAAAGCTCCAGCAAACCGTCATCGACCTGAAAGAACAGGCTTTGCTCTCCAAGAAATTGGCCACCATCATTACCGATGTGCCTGTGCAAGTGACGGAAGAACAGCTGGTGATGGAAGAGCCGGATAAGGAAGAACTCACCAGGCTTTTTAATGACCTCGAATTCCGTTCACTCGGGAAAAGAATAATCGGTGAAGGCTACTCCTTGGTGGCACCTGAGGGAAAGCAGCGGGATCTATTCGGACAGGAAGTGGCTGTTGCCGCAAGCACACCACTTCCGGATACAACGGTCATCCGGCAACAGGCATCGAGAAATGCCGCCGGCACACCGCATGTCTATCACCTGGTTGACACGGAAGAGAAAATGAAGCAACTGGCGGAAGAACTGTTGCAACAACAGGAATTCTGCTTTGACACGGAATCTACACATGTGGATGCTAACCTTGCCGAACTGGTGGGACTGGCTATTTCCTTTAAAGTGTCTGAAGCATATTACATCCCATTGCCTGCAGATCGCGAAGAGGTGATAAAGAGGCTGGACATCTTCAGGCCGGCCTTAGAGAGCGAAACGATTGTGAAGATCGGACAGAATATTAAATACGATATGTTACTGTTGAAATGGTATGGCGTGCAGGTGCAAGGGCCGATGTTTGATACCATGCTGGCGCATTACCTGATTGAACCCGATCAGCGGCATAACATGGATATACTGGCTGAAAATTATTTAAGCTATGAACCCATTCACATTGAAGAGCTGATAGGAAAAAAAGGAAAGGGACAGGGAAATATGCGTGATGTGGAGGTGATGAAGGTGGTGGAATATGCGGGAGAGGATGCTGATATTACGTTGCAGCTGAAGCATGTTTTTATGCCTTTGCTGAAAGAAAAGGAAGTGGAAAAATTATGCATGGAGGTGGAAGTTCCGCTGGTGCCGGTGCTGGCAGACATGGAGTTTGAAGGTGTAAAGATTGACAAAGCCTTTCTGAATGATTATTCGAAGCAACTGGAGAAAGAGATTGTACAGGTGGAAAAGGAAGTGTATGAACTGGCCGGCGTACGTTTCAACCTTGCCTCGCCCAAACAGCTGGGGGAAGTGTTGTTTGATAAATTAAAAATCCCTTACCAGGGGAAAAAAACAAAAACCGGGCAGTACTCCACCGATGAAGATACGCTGAGCAAACTGGTGAAGGAGTATGAGATTGCGAAGAAGCTGCAGGACTACCGTGAATGGAGTAAGCTGAAATCAACCTATGTGGACGCGCTGCCCCTGCTGATTAACCCGAAGACGGGACGTGTGCATACCTCCTTCAACCAGGCAATCGCCGCCACCGGCAGGCTGAGCTCGGTAGATCCAAACCTGCAGAATATTCCCATCCGCACCGATCGCGGAAAGGAAATACGCAAGGCTTTTATTGCGCGTGATGAAGATCATGTGCTGCTGTCCTGTGATTATTCGCAGATTGAGTTGCGCATCATTGCCGCCTTGAGTGCGGATGAAAATATGCTGGATGCCTTTAACAAAGGCCTGGACATACATGCCGCCACCGCTGCCAAAGTGTATGGTGTGGAGCTGAACAGCGTTACGGCGGAGATGCGGCGTAAGGCGAAAGCCGTAAACTTCGGCATTGCCTATGGACAATCCGCATTCGGCTTGTCACAAACGCTGGGTATCGCCCGCAGTGAGGCAAAAGAGATTATTGACAACTACCAGAAAGAGTTTCCGGGCGTAAGCCGGCTGATGGCCAGCAATATTGAATTTGCTCATCAGCACGGTTATGTAAAGACCGTGCTGGGCAGAAAAAGATACCTGCGTGATATCAACTCGGCCAACTTCACTGTTCGGGCGCAGGCAGAGCGGCTGGCTATCAACGCGCCAATACAGGGTTCTGCTGCCGATATGATCAAGGTTGCCATGATCCATATTCACCGTGAGTTCAGGAAAAGGAATTTCAAATCGAGGATGACGCTGCAGGTACATGACGAATTGGTGTTTGACGCCCACCTTTCAGAAGTGGAAGAGGTGCAGCGCCTGGTAGTGGAACAGATGAAACATGCCATGCCATTGGGTGTACCCATTGAGGTAGGAGCGGGCGTTGGTAAAAACTGGTTAGATGCGCATTAACCCCGTTTGCTGCCTTACGCTTTCCCGTTGTGCCAGTATTGATTTAACCCGGATTTTTCAGTGGAAAAATCCCGCTTCGCTGCGACTCATATCTTTGTTAATTAATTAAAACTGAAACTAAAGTTGGCAAGCTGAACTACGACTAAGCACGTTTACACGATGCTGATTCTAAGGAATCGCCAG
>JBGAWA010000151.1:0-4955 GCA_044227805.1 Chitinophagales bacterium
AACTTTATTACCCAGGCTTCCGCATGTCTTAACTCAATGCCCGAAAGTGAATTGTGTATCATAGAGGGTGTTTGGGGAGCGGGAGTCACGGATATTACCTATTATAGCAATGGATTGCTTTCCACGGATCCAAAAGAGCCACAGGGAGTGCAGGTTCCATTGTCAGCTTACAACCGGAAAATCACCATCGGTCAACGGGATGTCTTTACACCTACAGAGTATCTCGTGGGAACAATCTTTGAAGTGATTGGTTACAATGTCAAGCTTACGGATGATCAAAGAAAAGCGGTGGAGAATTACCTTGCCTGTAAGTATAATATCAATAACAATGTATGTGGTGCTTTGAGCCCCTGTAGTGGAAAATTGGAGGCGCCGGATGAAGCGGGATTGAACAATGTATTTGACATTTACCCAAATCCTGTATCAGGCCAAATGCATGTTTACTTCGGAAAAAATAAACCGGACGGAATACTGAAACTGAGCATCATGAATGTGATGGGCCAGGCTATAAAATCGTATCAGCTCAATCCTGATGAAATGGAAGGAGCAGTCACCCTATCAGTAGAAGATTTAGCCCCTGGCAATTATTTGCTGATGGCAGAGCAGGACTCAGCAATCATGACCCGCAAGTTTGTTGTGCAGTAATACGGGTTTTTATCGTTGTAGCATTATCAGCGCTGTAGCACAGCAGGATAGTAAGGCTGGCTATTTATTGAAAAATCCGCCGTAAAAAATCGCTAACCTTGCAGCCGCTTCCGCTATAAAGCCACCCACAGCAAATCTGTGTCTTAGCGAAGCTTGATTTTTCAATGGAAGAATCCTCGATAAAGCAACCTTTCTATGTTTGAATTTCATAAGGACAAGGAAACATATTTCAACTATCAGAAGGAGAATGCTTTGAAATGGGTGATTCCTTTTATTGAAAAAAGTATGGAGCTGTTTACAGGAATGAATGTGCTTGAAATCGGTTGTGCTGAGGGTGGGGTATTGAAGGCTTTTGTTGACAGAGGTTGTATCGGAGTGGGCGTGGAGCTAAGCGCTTCACGGGCTGAACTGGCGCGTCATTTTCTTCGGCAGGAAATAGATGATAAGCGTGCCTCCATCATCGCGAAAGACATTTACGATGCTTCCTTTTCCGATGAATTCAGGAACTCGTTCGACCTGATCGTTTTGAAGGATGTGATCGAGCATATTCATGATCAGTCCAGGCTCATGAAACAGTTAAAATTATACCTTAAACCGGAAGGGAAAATTTTCTTTGGCTTTCCACCCTGGTATATGCCATTTGGCGGGCATCAACAGGTTTGCAAGAATAAATTGCTCTCTGCACTTCCTTATTATCATCTGCTTCCCATGCCTTTATATAAAAGTATCCTGAAGTGGGGGGGAGAATCACAACAGGTAATTGATGACCTGGCGGAAATCAAGGAGACGGGAATTTCAATTGAAAGGTTTGAGCGAATCCTTAAGCAACTCAACTATACCATCCATCAGCGTTTGTTTTACCTGGTGAATCCAATTTATGAGTATAAATTCGGCTGGAAAGCAAGGCATCAGTCTAAAATCATAGCTGCGATTCCCTGGTTGAGAGATTTTTTTACTACAGCCATGTATTACCTGGTAAGTGTAAAAAAATAAACGGAACTTGGGAAGGATGAAAGGACAGAAGCTAAATTGTCGTAATACAGACTGATTGATCAGTGTTTATTTCATGAGTGCTTCAATTTCTTTCACCTCTGAAGGAATCATCTCCATCAGGTCAATCGGCTTGCCGTCAGTTACCAGGATGTCATTTTCTATTCGTATGCCTATATTTTCTTCCGGAATATAAATGCCGGGCTCACAGGTGAATACCATACCTGCTTGTATAGGTGCGAACCGGGTTCCCAGGTCATGCACATCAATACCCAGGTGATGGGAGGTGCCATGCATGAAATATTTTTTGTACAGCGGTTTGTCCGGATCCTGTTTTTTCACGGCAGCCTTTTTCAGCAATCCAAGTCCAATCAATTCTTCTTCCATCATCTGCCCCACTACTTTATGATACTCATGGATGATGGTGCCGGGCCGCAACAGGTCAATGGCTTGACGTTGTACCCTGAGGACAGCATTGTAAACATCTTTTTGACGAGGGCTGAATTTGCCACTCACCGGAATGGTACGCGTCAGATCGGCAGCGTAATTCCCATAGTCAGCACCAAAATCAAGTAATAACAAGTCGCCTTTTTTGCATGGTTGGTTATTGCTGACATAATGCAAAACGCAGGCATTTTTTCCACTGGCGATTATAGGGGTATACGCGTGTCCTCCTGAACGGTTTCTTAAAAATTCATGGGTGATTTCCGCTTCTATCTCATATTCCATCACGCCGGGGCGTGTAAACTTCAGCACGCGCATAAAGGCAGCGGCTGTTATCTTGATCGCTTCTTTTATCAATGCGACTTCCATCGCTGATTTCACCTGCCGCAATTGCATCATTAAGGGAGCAACACGGTGATAATGATGAACGGGGTAGCGATGCATCAAGGTATGTGCAAAACGCAGATTTTTATCTTCTACTTTTGGCTGTGCACGGTAATTTTCATTTGTATTCAGGTAGACATTAGTAGTGTATGTCATCAGCATGTGAAGGATGGATTCAATTTCGTCCACCCACATAATGGTCTTGATGCCGGATTGCTTTTGTGCTTCTTCAATCGTGTATTTATGTCCTTCCCATACCGCAATCACCTCATTGGTCCGCCGAAGCAGCAATACTTCCTTGTATTCCGGTAGCGGGCTATCCGGGAATAGCAACAAAACCGACTCTTCCTGGTCAATGCCTGTCAGGTAAAATAAGTCAGCATTTTGCCTGAACTCAAAATTCAGGTCCGCGCTTCGGGGCATTTCATCATTTGCCTGGAAAAATGCAATAGAGTTCGGCAGTAAGAGTGATGTCAGCTTCTTCCGGTTTTCGATAAAAAGCTGCTGATCAATAGGTAAGTATTTCATCAGACCTTATTTTGTTTTTCGTTATCTGGAGCCCTCAAACGTACAGGTTTGGCCATGAAAATAAAAACTCTAGTGCTGGTGATTTGATGGTCCAAATTGTGTCTTTCAGTTATCGGATGTCAGTTTTGCCGGTTCTGTGGGCTTTGATGTCCTGAAAATTACCATTGTCGCACTTTCTTTTCATGGCACTTGTATATCCCGCAAATTCATACTACTTTCGCACCCTCTAAAATTTTAGCTGTAAATCAGAATGCCTACCATTCAACAACTTGTACGTAAGGGAAGAACCATCATCCGCTCCAAGAGTAAATCAAGAGCTCTGAACAGTTCACCGCAAAAGAGAGGTGTTTGCACGCGTGTTTACACCACTACACCAAAAAAACCGAATTCGGCGCTCAGGAAAGTGGCTAAAGTGCGGCTCACGAACGGAATTGAAGTAATCTCCTATATTCCGGGTGAAGGACACAATCTGCAGGAGCACTCCATTGTCTTGATACGGGGCGGACGTGTAAAGGATTTGCCAGGTGTACGGTATCATATCGTGCGTGGCGCTTTAGATACAGCAGGTGTAAATGACCGGAAAAAGAGCCGCAGTAAATACGGAACTAAGAGACCTAAAGCTGGAGCAGCTAAAAAATAATTCCTAAAACAGCCGTTTTCTATTTAATACCATGAGAAAATCAAGAGCAAAAAAACGCCCGATATTACCGGATCCGAAATTTAATGATGAATTGGTTACCCGTTTTGTTAATACACTGCTGAAGCAGGGAAAAAAGACGACTGCCTTTCAAATCTTCTATGATACTATTGATAAGATAGCGGACACCACCAAGGAGGAAGGATTTCCGATCTGGAAAAAAGCAGTGGAAAATCTGATGCCCGCTGTGGAAGTTCGCAGCCGCCGTATTGGTGGCGCTACCTTCCAGATTCCGGCCGAAGTTCGCCCTACCCGTAAAACTGCGCTTGCCATGAAATGGCTGATCAACTATGCAGCCGCCCGCAGTGGCCGGTCTATGGCAGATAAATTAGCTGCTGAATCCATTGCAGCAGCTAAAGGAGAAGGGGCAGCCTTCAAGAAGAAGGAGGATACCCATAAAATGGCTGAAGCCAATAAGGCTTTCGCTCACTTCAGGATTTAATCATCTCAGCTTTTTAACTTTCTTATGGCTCAGGATTTAAAGTTTACCCGAAACATCGGGATAGCTGCGCACATTGATGCCGGCAAAACAACCACTACAGAGCGTATTCTTTATTACACAGGTGTTTCTCACAAAATCGGAGAAGTGCATGATGGTGCCGCTACGATGGACTGGATGGTTCAGGAGAAGGAGCGTGGTATCACTATCACTTCCGCGGCAACCCGCTGTTTCTGGAAGTACAAAGACAAGGAATACAAAGTAAACATTATTGATACTCCCGGCCACGTTGATTTTACCGTAGAGGTGGAGCGTTCGCTGCGTGTGCTGGATGGCATGGTGGCGCTTTTTTGTGCTGTGTCCGGTGTTGAACCACAATCAGAAACAGTATGGCGCCAGGCTAATCGCTATAAAGTACCCCGTATTGGTTTCGTAAATAAAATGGACCGTAGTGGTGCCGATTTTTTAGATGTGGTGAAGCAGGTTAAAGAAAAACTGGGTGCGAATCCGGTTCCCCTGCAATTACCTATTGGTGCCGAAGATTCTTTCAAAGGTGTCGTTGATTTGGTGTTGAATAAAGCCATCATCTGGGACGATACCACGCAGGGAATGACCTACAAGGAAATTCCGATTCCGGATGATATGAAGGAGTTAGTGGAAGAATACCGTACCATCATGATTGAAGCGGTGGCATCGTACGATGATAAGATCCTTGAAAAATACCTGGAAGATGCTAATTCATTGACGGTGGAAGAAGTAATGGAAGCCATTCGCAAGGCAACCATCGATATTGCTATCATCCCGATGCTGTGCGGTTCTTCCTTTAAG
>JBGAWA010000022.1:0-40588 GCA_044227805.1 Chitinophagales bacterium
GTATACAGAAGTCTTGATTTGTTTGCAATATGTAAAAAAAATTAACATTATTTCTGTATTAAACTTGATAAAATGACCTCATTTGCATTCAAAGTAGCAAAAGAAATTTATTACAAATTGACTCCTGATTCAATTACTTATAATGGTATTCGCTTGCCACCAAAGCACTTAAGATATTGTGGTAAGGATTTTCATGATAATGGCCATTTTTTGAAAAGCTCAATACGCGAAGCAAATAGATTGATGGAAGAAATGAATGCGAATCAAAGTTGTACTGTATTGGATATTGGATGTGGTGTAGGTAGATTAGCGATAGGATTAAAGACTGAACTGCCAAATTTAAAGCAGTATTATGGGGTTGATATTAGTAAAAAGTCAATTGCATGGTGCAAAAAATACTTGGAATCTAGTTCGTTAAATTATAAATTTATATTATTAGATATGAAGAATGATTTATATAATAAGGATGGTAAGGAGCTGACTGAAGGAATATTACTTCCTTTTAAGGAAAAGGAAATTGATATTATATATTTATATTCAGTATTTTCACATATGAAAACAAATGATATTGTTAAGTATTTAAAGGAATTTAAGAGAATTCTTAATTTGAATGGTAAAATCTTTTTTACTGCATTTGTTGAAGAAGATGTTGAAAATGAAATGGAAAATCCAAAAAATTATATAATGGAATGGTCAATGCCACTGCATTGTGTTCGATTTAATCGGAGATATCTTGAAGGTTTACTTGAACAAGCAGGATTTAAAATTTATGCATTTGAATATGCATTAGAAACAGATCGTCAGTCAGGAGTTTACGTATGTTTAATTTGATTTTTTTTCATGTAATAATACTTAAATTAGTATATAGATGGATTTTAATATTGATTATTTTGTTTGAGAGATGAGTATATCTGTTCCTAAGTTGGAGAAATATCAAGTTTCCAATTTCTTCCTCATCGCTGGCCCCTGTGTGGTAGAGAGCGATGCGGTGGTGATGGAAACAGCAAGGGAACTGGTAAGGATTACTGATCGCCTGAAAATTCCGCTTATTTTTAAATCGTCCTTTAAGAAAGCAAACAGGTCAAGGCAGGATTCATTTACAGGAATCGGCGACAAGAATGCTTTAGAAATACTTCAAGCTGCAGGTAAGATTTTCAATATTCCGGTTGTTACTGATATTCATGAAACAACTGATGCAGCGTTAGCAGCAGATTATGTGGATGTATTGCAGATACCGGCATTCTTATGCCGCCAGACTGATCTGCTTATAGCAGCCGCCAAAACCGGAAAATTTGTTAATATAAAAAAAGGCCAGTTTTTAGCACCTGAGCAAATGTACTTTGCTGCTCAGAAAATATCGGATGCCGGTAATTCAAACATCATTTTAACGGAACGAGGTATTACATTCGGCTATCAGGATCTGGTGGTTGATTATAGAGGTATTCCTATAATGCAGCAATTTGGTTACCCTGTTGTGCTTGATTGCACACATTCACTGCAGAGACCCAATCAGGCTTCTGGCATAACTGGTGGCATTCCAAAAATGATTGAAACTATTGCAAAAGCTGGCGTAGCGGTAGGTGTGGATGGCCTTTTTATTGAAACGCATCCTAATCCTTCTGTGGCAAAATCGGATGGTGCCAATATGCTTCCACTAAGTCAGATGGAAAGTTTGCTGGAAAAACTTGTCCGTATTAGAAAAGCAATTATTTAGTTTACTGGAAGTAAGTTTTTAATTGCGCTGAAAAAGTGTTTGAAATTTGGAAATTATATATTTATGTATAATCTTGTTCGCTTGTTTATTTCATTCCTTAACTCTAAAATCAATTTCGCATGAAAAAAATTTTGCTGATTGCAGCGATGGCTTTTATTGGGTTCACTTCCTGTAAAAAGGATTACAATTGTACTTGTGATATTCTCGGACAGGTTACAGTGATCCCTTTAGAGAATACATCAAAGGACGATGCACAAAGTGCCTGCGACGCCGAAAATTTGGCAGCTTCATTAGTGGGCGGATCTTGTACCCTCGATTAATTAATTCCAATCGCCATTTCAAAGGGCATTTATCAATGCCCTTTTTTTATGAAAATAGTCAGTTATTTTCCACATTTACTTCGCATTATTATCGGAATGATTTTCCTGTTCTCAGGGATCGTAAAATTATTTCCGATTGAGCCGTTTGAGCTGAATTTTATTGATCTGGGGATCGCAAATTGGTATTCTGCCCCGATTATTGCCAGGTTGATTATTTCTGCGGAATTGTTTCTGGGTCTCATGCTGAGCTTTGGTATTTCATTGAAGAAATTTACGTGGAACATAACATTATTGACACTGATTCTCTTTACCTCATACCTGGTCGTGCAATTGGTTAGTGAAGGAAATGACAGTAACTGTGGTTGTTTTGGCACTTATCTGCAAATGACTCCATGGGAATCAATAATTAAGAATGGAATGCTGATAACTGGCATATTATTCTTGCGATACGCGCATCCGGATTCACAACACAGGTCATTCAGAGGTTTGATTCTTGGTTGTCTGGTGGTGACTGTTGTAATACCTTTTATTTTGAATCCGATAGATCTTATGGCAGCGGAACTACGCCAGCCAAAAAAGGTAAATTTTCCATTAGATTCTTCTGTTATTAATAGCGATGTGTTGATGTCAGGTGCCAAATCTCAGCTTGGAACTGGCAAGCATATCGTAGCATTTCTGAGTATGACTTGCGTTCATTGCAAAGCGGCTGCTCTTAAACTACATATCATGAAGAAGCGGCACCCTGAAATTCCCGTTAGCTTGATTTTAAACGGAAAACAAAAAAATCTTCAGCATTTTCTTTCAGAAACCAAAGCCGCAAATCTGCCATACATGATTTTGCTGGGTGAACCGTTTGCGCGAGTGACAGGCGGAAAAGTGCCAACAATTTACTGGGTTGAAAATGGAATCGTAACAAGAAAAAGTCAATACATCAGCCTTGAAGAAGAAGAAGTATTACATTGGTTGCATACTCCCTAAAACCCGGTGACGGTGAATTCTGTTCGCCGGTTTTCACTCCTGCCGACTTCAGTTTCATTGCTTTGGACAGGTTTTGTTTCTCCATATCCCTTATAACTCAATCTCGGAGCAGGAATTCCATTGGCAACAAGATAGTCATAAACAGCCCGGGCCCTGTCTTCCGAAAGTTGTTGATTATAGGCTGCTGATCCAGCATTGTCAGTATGTCCGCTGATCTGAATTTTTAGTGTGGGATTTGATTTCAGCAGTTCAATCAGTTTGTTGAGTTCAACCTTTGATTCGTTCAGCAGAAGATAAGAGTCACTTTCAAAGAAAATATTTTTCAACACAACTGTGCTACCGCTTTTTATTGGTTGCAATTCGATATTAAAAAGGAATGGTTGTTCACTTACATATTCTTTCAACGATAAATTTTCAGAGTAGAACAGGTATCCTTGTGCAGATACATTCAATGCATAATTTTTGCCTGTAGGGACGCTTACGAGGTAGGCTCCTGTTTTTGAATCAGATACTGACTCTCCGGTTATCACGCCGCTCTCCAAATCAATAATCTGGAGATGAGCGGCAACAGCCAACCTGCTTTCCGCATCATTAACAATTCCATTAACATATGTTACAGGGCTGGGTCGTGCATCTTCATATAGATCGAAATAATAAAGATCCATATCACGGTTGACCTTAAAACGATCAGAAGAGAAATATGCATGCTGACCGTCTAAAGAAACAATAAAACTGTTTTCAGCATTTTTAGTATTGATTGGATAGCCGATGTTTACCGGGGTACTCCAGTTGTTATCATCCTTTTTGCGAGAAAAAAAGATATCATCTTTCCCCATGCCCGGATGCCCGGACGAAGAAAAATAAAGCGTTTTTCCATCCGGGTGAATAAAGGGTGTCTTTTCATCAAAAGTAGTATTCAAGGAATCCCCTGCGTTTTGTGGAACCGACCACCTCCCATTCTTGTCTTTTGTGGAATACCAGATATCACTACCGCCTTTACCTCCGGGACGCGTACTTGTAAAAAATATTGTTTTACCATCAGCGGAAATACTTGGTTGCGTTTCCCAGGCATTGCTGCAAACTGGAGCCCCAACATTTTCTGCTTCACTCCATTGATTGCCAATTTTTTTTGTAAAATAAATATCACAACTCCCATATCCATTGGGCTTATCACAAACAACAAAATAGATGATGTTTCCGTCTGGTGTCATTGATTGTGCACCTTCGTTGTAAATTGTATTGATTTCACTGATAGGCTGGGCCATGCTCCAATCACCATTTATTTTCTGACTCTCAAAAAAATCTTCGTTGGCGTTTCTGCCCGTACCAAGCCTCCTGGTGAATACGATTTTTTTTTCATCTCCGGTTAATGATGGCAGGTATTCTGATGCATCAGAATTGACAGCATTGCCTAAACTTTTGGGTTCGAAAGGAACTGGGTGTTGCATGGCATTTGTTGCGAATTGTGCGTTGGAAATATATTGATTGGCCTGCAATTCCCGGGATTTGGAGATATCCCTGAAAGTAAGGTATTTCTCACTCGCCTCTTTGCATCCTTCGTAATTATCCAGGTTCCAGTTGCTCTCTGCTAGAAAGAAATAACATTTGGAGGAGTAGTCATCATCCAGCACAATTACTCTTTCCAATGCAAATTTAGCACGTTCATAGTTTCCTTCTTCCTTATACAATTCGCCTAATAATAGCCAGCCATCAATAAACTTTTCATCAGCTTGCCCCAAGTTTTCAAGTTGCTGAATGGCACCTGCATAATTTTGAGACATGATCATCCTGTTAGCTTCATCGAATGCCTGGATTGTTTTCTTTGATGCGTTCTTAATTGTTGTATACTGTTGCGCATATACTGCAACGTGCATTAGGGCAAATGACAGTAGCAAAAGGAATAAGTATTTCATGCTGGAAAGTAAATGCCGGTCTGATAATTTTTGAAATTTCAATTATGGAATATTCATGTACTTGTGGATTTGGAGTGAAATGCTCCATTCAGGATGTTCCTTTACGTAATCTGCAATCTGCGGTAGTATAGTTTTCTCTTTACTCCATTCAGGTTGCAGGAAACGCCTGCAGTTTTCAGCTACTTTGTTGCTGTAGGATGCAGCCCACATAAAATCAGATGTGCTGTATATAATAACTTTTAGCTCATGGGCTAAAGGCAAAATTTCGGGCAGTGGCGCTTTAAATTTTTTGGGAGAAACACAAATCCAGTCCCAGGATCCTGTAAGAGGATATGCCCCGGAGGTTTCAAGGTGTGTCTTTTTATTAACCTGATGTAATGATGACGTAAGATTGCTTAAGTCATAGATTAATGGTTCTCCTCCTGTTATTACACAAATATCTGATGGGTACTGGCGGGAGGCTGCCACTATCTGTTCAATGCTTTTAGAATTATGCTGAGAAGCATCCCATGATTCCTTAACATCGCACCATACGCAACCTACGTCACAACCAGCCAGACGGATGAAGAAGGCAGCTTTACCCTGATGATATCCTTCTCCCTGGATAGTATAAAATTGTTCCATTACTGGAAGGGAAGTGACAAGTGATGGTAGGATTGGATGATGCATGTTTCGTGAAGAAAGTGGTGTATTGGCAACTGATTCAAATTTCATCTGATGGAAATTGATTAAGATGAAGAAGTAAGTCTGAGGTCAGGTCTGTTTTACTTTCACCGCATTTAATGTATTCTTCATTAATGCCGCAATGGTAAGTGGACCAACACCGCCGGGAACAGGTGTAATGTAACTGCATTTTGGTGCCACATTATTGAAATCAACATCACCTATAAGTCGGAAACCTGATTTTTTTGAACTGTCTTCTACGCGATTTATACCAACGTCAATAACTACAGCTCCTTCTTTTACCCAATCAGCTTTTATGAAATCAGGACGCCCGATTGCCGCAATCAGTATATCTGCGTGCCTGCAGATTTCTGGGAGGTTAAGAGTCTTACTATGAGCAATAGTAACGGTACAGTTACCGGGATTGGCATTGCGTGAAAGTAATATGCCCACCGGTGTCCCTACTATATTACTTCTTCCGACGACTACACAGTTTTTACCTGTTGTTTCAATTTTATAGCGATCAAGCAACATTAGAATGCCAAAAGGAGTTGCAGGCAAATGTGATGGGAGTCCTTTCACCATTCGACCGATGTTTACAGGATGAAATCCATCTACATCTTTAGAAGGTGATATTGAATCCGTAATTTTTTCCTCTTCTACATGGGCTGGAAGCGGCAGTTGTACAAGTATGCCATCAACCTCTGCATCATTGTTCAATTGTTGTATTGCATTGACAAGTTCAGTTTCAGCAATGTTACTGTTAAATCGCAAGAGAGTGGATTTGAACCCGATTGTTTCGCAAGCCTTTATTTTGGAATTGACATAAGTCTGACTTGCAGGGTTATCACCTACCAAAACTGCAGCAAGATGTGGCGTCTTTCCGCCCATGGCCTTTAATTGCTGCACCTCAGTTGCAATCTCTTCCTGTAACTGCCTGGAGAGTTGCTTTCCGTCGAGTAATTGCATTTGTTTTTTAATTTGCCAATACCATCATCCACAAAACAAATGATTGCAGGCTTGAATTTTGAGTTCTCCTGATGATTAATCTTCCAGTTTTAATACCGCTAAAAATGCAGATTGAGGCACTTCCACATTTCCAATCTGCCGCATGCGTTTTTTTCCCTTTTTCTGTTTCTCAAGCAGTTTTCTCTTCCGGCTAATATCGCCTCC
This sequence comes from Chitinophagales bacterium, assembly GCA_044227805.1. GTDB lineage: Bacteria > Bacteroidota > Bacteroidia > Chitinophagales > UBA10324 > JACCZZ01. The sequence goes on from JBGAWA010000022.1 coordinate 6,762, forward strand.
ATAGCATTTGGCGATTACATCTTTGCGCAAAGCCGAAATAGTTTCGCGGGCAATAATCTTCTGACCAATCGCTGCCTGGATAGCAATTACAAATTGCTGACGCGGTAATAGTTCTTTCAGTTTTTCACAAATCCTTCGTCCGAAATCATAGGCCCGGTCTTTATGTATCAATGCGGATAAAGCATCTACATTTTCACTGTTAAGTTTGATGTCTAATTTAACAAGATCGCCGGGACGGTATCCTATAGGATGGTAGTCAAATGAAGCATATCCTTTTGAAATTGATTTGAGCTTATCGTAAAAATCAAATACGATTTCAGCCAGGGGCATTTCAAAGGTGACCTCGACACGGGTTGGTGTGAGGTAGGATTGGTTTTTAAGTATGCCTCTTTTACCTATGCAAAGTGAAAGAATTGCCCCCAGGTATTCCGGTTTTGTGATTACTTGTGCTTTTATATATGGTTCTTCAACCCGATCCAACTTAGTTGGTTCGTCAAGATCGCTGGGGTTATTGACAATTTTCATTTTCCCGTCCGTCGTATATGAATGATAGGAAACGTTAGGAACGGTGGTGATCACCGGCATATCAAATTCGCGATCAAGTCGCTCCTGAATTATTTCAAGATGCAACATTCCAAGGAATCCGCAGCGAAATCCAAATCCAAGCGCGGCGGATGATTCAGGTTCAAAAGTGAGTGAGGCATCATTTAGCCGGAGTTTTTCCATCGAATCACGCAACTCCTCATAATCATCCGTATCTACCGGATACACACCTGCAAATACCATGGGCTTCACCTCTTCAAAACCATGAATAGATTCGCTGCAGGGGTTATTCCGTAGTGTAAGCGTATCGCCCACTTTCACGCTGGCGTCTTATATTCCTGTAATAATATAACCAACATCACCGGTCTTAACAATATCACGCGGTGAACGCTCTAAGAGCAGGACTCCAATTTCTTCAGCATCATATTCACTTCCGGTATTAAAGAATTTAACCTGGTCATTTTTTTTCAACTCACCATTGAAAATTCTGTAGTAAACAATTACGCCACGATAGGAATTAAAAACAGAATCAAAAACCAATGCCTGCAGCGGGGCTTGTGGATTTCCACTTGGAGCGGGGATCCGCTTTACAATACCTTCAAGGACTTGGTCTATTCCCAGTCCGGTTTTGCCGCTGGCAAGCAGGATATCTTCGCGCTTGCACCCAACCAAATCTATAATCTGATCGCATGTTTCTTCGACCATCGCACCGTCCATGTCAATCTTATTGACAATAGGTATGATTTCAAGATTGCTTTCGATAGCAAGGTAAAGATTTGAAATAGTTTGCGCTTGAATACCTTGTGAGGCATCCACCAACAGCAACGCTCCTTCGCAGGAAGCGATTGCTCTGGAAACTTCATAGCTGAAGTCCACGTGTCCTGGTGTATCAATGAGATTCAGCACGAATTTCTGGTCATTCAATTCATACAGCATCTGAATCGCATGGCTCTTTATGGTGATGCCTTTTTCACGTTCAAGATCCATGTCATCCAACACCTGATTCATCATCTGGCGCTCTGTAATCGTTTTGGTTTTTTCCAAAAGCCGGTCTGCCATAGTACTCTTGCCATGGTCAATGTGTGCTATTATGCAGAAATTCCTAATATTTTTCACGGTGGCAAAGATAGCTTTTGAATTCGGGATAGGGAAAGAAGAGTTTTTAAACTGTGGGTAGGAAAAAAGTAAATCCCGCTAACTATTTGGCTGTAAAGCAAGCAGAACAGTCTGATACCGACTCACTTTGGATTCGCTTCATTTTGATCCTGATTCAAGCATCGAAGCAACCAGAAACAGAATTTCTGTACCAAGCTTTTTTGTGAAGTTGCATTTAAAGATCTACTTTGTACAACTATGGACCCATTCAGACTTCCCCGTATTGCACTTTATGTGTTCATTCTGTTGTTACTTGTACTTTCTTATGTCATTTTGCAGGCATTAAGTTTCTATCTGGTACCTGTAACATTTGCCGCTTTGCTTTCAATGTTAATGTTGCCATTTAACAGGTCACTTGAGCGTCACCACATTCCTCGAATGTTTGCCATCAGTATTTCACTTTTGTTAATTCTGTTAATAATCAGTGGTGTTATCATGATTATTTCTACACAGATCATCAGTTTTACAAAAGATCTGCCTGTAATTGAAATGCAGCTAAGAGGTAAATTTGACCAGTTTCAGGAATTTATTCAAAGGGTATCCGGAGTAACGGTTGAAAACCAAATTAGCTTTATTGACAAGGAAACAGCCATCATACTGGCAAATGCTGATCAGTGGGCAACCGGCATATTAATATCAACAGGAGGAACATTTGCTGCATTTGGAGTAATGTTTCTTCATTTCATTCTGTTTTTATTATACAGGCAAAGGATTAAGGAATTTTTGCTGCGGCTTATCAATGAAGGGCAACATGCTAAGGCAAGTTCTATTATTGAAGAAATCACCAAGATAACCGGTCAGTATCTCACGGGAGTACTGATCGTTATGGTTGTGATGTCGGTGCTCAATTCCGCCGGACTGCTGCTATTCGGGATTCAGAATGCTATTTTTTTTGGAGTGTTGGCTGCTGTTTTAAATATCATACCGTATATCGGAGTGTGGATTGGCGCAGGGCTCCCAATTCTTCTCGCTTTAATTACCAAAGAGAGTTTGTTATATCCTTTAGGTGTATTAGGATTGTTCATTTTCAACCAATTTGTTGATAACAATTTTCTAACGCCGCGTATTACTGGTTCGCAAGTGAAGATAAATGCTTTAGCAACTGTGGGTGTTATTCTGATTGGTAATATGGTTTGGGGCGTGGCCGGCATGATCTTGTTTATTCCTTTGCTTGGTATAGCAAAAATTGTCTTTGATAGTGTGGAACAGTTGAAACCGTTTGCTTTCCTCATTGGTGATGAGGAAAAAGTGAAAAAGACAAATAATGAACGCAATATTCATTCTGATACAGAGGGGAGTAATGAAAGACAGAACTAATCATAATTTCGCGGACTCAATCCTGTTTTCCTTTTTCACCAGTGAACTGCTGGTCTTTATTCTTGAACAATATATTGAAAGTAGTGAGGGTTCCATATATCCGGGTGATGTACTGCTGCAGATTCACTTTATCTTCATCGGAGAGTTTTGACTGACTGTTTATATTTTGTTCTAACACGCGCAAACGATCACGAAGCATAACAATTTTGTGGAAGAATGCCTCAATAGGGATTTCTTTTGATTGCAATTTGTTATCAGCAGGTTTCAAAATCATTGTTCCGCCGGTCCATCGTTCTCCAAGTGGAACGAGTTCCTGTATATCACCCCATTTCCTTAAGATACCCAGTAATGATTTTTCAACATCAGAAAGTGTTTCAATCTCCGATGAAATCTCAACCGCATCTATTATTTCTAGTTGCTCATCAAATTGATTGATTTCATGCAGTCCAGCTTCCATGAAAGTAACAAGGTAGGTGGTAAGACGAACACCTGTAATGACGCCTAAGCCATATTTGGCATGTTGAATCCTTGAACCTATGCCAACAGTTCCGTCTGACATATCATATCCAATTTAGTATGCACGGGCAAAAAGTACACGTTGTGAAGAATGGTTGCCGGAATAAACACAGGCACCTTCCTCGGCGGGATTGTTTAAAGGAATACAGCGGATGGTAGCTTTTGTTTCTTCTTTGATCTTGTTTTCAGTTTCAGAAGTACCATCCCAATGCGCTGAAATGAAGCCTCCTTTTTCATCTAACACAGATTTGAACTCGTCAAAGGAGTTTACCATTGTAATCATGGAATCACGAAACGTGAGAGCCCGGTTATAAATGTTTTGTTGAATTTCTTCCAGTAAATTTACTATGGTATCACTTAACCCATCCATCGAAACAGTGGATTTTGTCAAGGTGTCTCTTCTCGCCAGTTCTGCAGTGCCGTTTTCTAAATCGCGTGGCCCCATTGCAATACGGATAGGCACACCTTTCAGTTCATATTCAGCAAATTTCCAACCTGGCTTTTGCTTGTCATCATTATCATACTTGACTCTGATGCCCCTTGCCATCAGGATTTTTTGAATGGAAGCAGCTTTTTCATTGATGAGAAACAATTGATCGTCTGTTTTCACGATTGGAATAATCACCACCTGAATGGGAGCTAACTTAGGAGGCAATATCAAACCTCTGTCATCAGAATGTGCCATAATCAACGTGCCGATGAGCCGTGTAGAAACACCCCATGAAGTAGCCCATACGAATTCCATCAAATTTTCTTTATTCGTGAAAGTCACATCAAATGCCTTTGCAAAGTTCTGGCCGAGAAAATGCGAAGTTCCCGCCTGAATCGCTTTGCCATCCTGTACAAGCGCTTCAATGCAGAAAGTCTCCTCGGCACCGGCAAATCTTTCATTCACCGTCTTTACACCTTTTATGACAGGCAGTGCCATCCAATTTTCAGCAAAGGAAGCATAAACATCCAGGCCTTTGTATGCATTCCAGATAATCGTTTCTGAAGTGGGGCGAACTATTAATTCTTCTTCAAGCCGGGCGTCCGGATCAACAATAACCCCCTTACCGTCTGGATCGTACTTCAATCGATAATGCGTTACTACTGCACATTCCTTTGCAAATCCTTCAACGTGGGCAGCTTCCTTTGCCAGGAAACTCTTAGGAATAAAGAGTGGAAAATAGGCATTTTGATGACCAGTCTCTTTAAACATTTGATCTAAGACTGATTGCATTAATTCCCAAATAGCAAAGCCATAAGGCTTAATAACCATACAGCCCCGTACGGCAGAATAATCAGCTAATCCACCCTTGATCACAAGATCGTTATACCATTGTGAATAGTCATCGTTTCTATTTGTAATTTCCTTGCTCATGTCGTACTTTTGGCATACTAGTTGGATAATTGTCCGAAAAGTAATTCATTTTTTTAAAACTCATTTTCAGGATTAAACTTTTACAGCAGAATTCAGTCACATTTTTAAATCATGAGAATATGAAATCGGCACTTCTTCTAGCTTCCACATCAATAGTTTTCTTCGCTTCCTGTTCTTCGGGCAACAAGCTTCAATCATCGTTAAACAATGATGATTTGTATACTGCAAAGACGGAATCATATGTTAGTGCACCGGAAGAAGTTTATTCCGATGGGGGTACAACTACTTATAATGATGGACAAACCAATCCTGACCCAGATTACACCACATCGGAAAAGTACACGGATGAGAATGGTACCAGTTATATAACTAATAATTACTATGAAGGACAGAATTATGATTTTTATGGAAATGAGAGTGGTTATTCAACTGACTTGAGCCATTGGTACGGACCTTCATTGGGATTCAGTTATTTCAGTCCATTCTATTCGATGGGAATGTATGGAGCGTCATGGTCAATTGGTTTCGGATGGGGAAATTCATGGTACAATCCATATTATTATTCTTATTACCCATATTATCCGTGGTATTCACCTTATGGCTCATGCTACATTCCTTATTATTATCCGTATTGGAGTGGATATTACGGAGGCGGCTACTGTGGCGGAGGTTATTATGGTGATGGATACTACTATGGAGGCAATACTTATTATGGATCACATGGTTCTTCAAGCAGCAATACCTCAGCAGACGGTAGTGGACGTCGTTATAAATCTGCCGGCGAGGAGAGTGTAATGAATGAAGGAGATGGCAGGGTGATTAACAATTCCAATTTGAATACAACTCAATCTTCGCAAAACCCTATAAACACAAAGAGCGGGATTATTACACCTGTTGAGACATCCGGTAGCGCAGACGTTAAGGACATCAAACGAAATACGACAATTGTTAGCGGGACTCTATCCGAAACAGGAAACGTAAAAAGTACCACTGATAAGGATCTTTTTATTAATGGAAAATCAAATGAAATCAAATCAGTCGTTCCCCCTGCCCATTCAGCATCACCTTCAAATACTCCTGTTCGTCAAAATTCACAGGATATTCGACCTCGCACAAACTCTGCTGAATTACTATTTCAACAGCAACGCGCCAGTAATGAAGCGATAAATGCTTCCAGCAACATCCAAAGCGGTAGTAGTCACAGAATTCAGTCTGATAATCATGAAGCAGTTCAACTCAAGAGTTCAGTTACTTCTCATTCGGGAATCCCACAATTTTCTAAAAACCAGTCAGTGCAAAAAATGAATGGCCTGGAAACCCCAAAAGGAACTGCCCTTGGCACAGAGAGAAGCTCCAAAAGCAGTCAGCACATCAAAATCAATTCAGCTACAGTTCGACATTCTCAAAATAATGGAAGTAATATGGGCCGTAGCTACACTCAACAGCATAGTAATACGAGTAATTTTTCATCCGGCAGTAACCGGAGTACAGGTAGCGCTTTCCATAGAAAATAGGATACCTTACTTTCCTGACCATCTTAATTATTAATTATGAAAAAATTACTGTTAGCCATCGGTCTGCTCTTTTGTTTGAATCCAATAGTTTTTGCACAGTCAGATGAAGATGCGCTCCGTTTTTCTCAGTACAATGTTGGGGGCACGGCGCGATTTCTTGGTGTCGCTGGAGCCTTTGGAGCATTAGGTGCTGACTTCAGTTCACTGAGTTATAATCCAGCCGGCATCGGTCTATATCGTAGCTCTGAAATGAGTTTTTCACCTTCTGTATTATGGACCAATACAACAACCAACTTCCAAAATATATTGCATGATGCCTCAACTTCGCAATTCAATGTGAGCAATTTTGGTGTAGTCTTTTCATCAGACCTTACCCATAAGCAAGCTGATAACAACTGGAAACGGTTGAACTTTGGATTCGGCGCGAACCGCACGAATGATTTTAATAAGTCAACCTATTATAGGGGTTTTAATGAAGACAATTCATTGATTGATTATTATCTTGAAGAGTTGAATAGTAACGGCGGAATTCCGCCATCACAAATAACTTCCACATTCCCATTCTCTTCAGCGCTTGCATGGGAATCATACCTGGTCAATCCTGACGCTTCTGATTCCAATTTTTATTCTAGTGTAATTCCTAATGGCCAGGTAGAGCAGGATATGCTAATTCAAGAAGACGGATCGGCTACTGAATATGTATTTACTATCGGGTCGAACTATGATGACCGAATTTTTATGGGTGCGACATTTGGCATGCCCTCACTTCATTACACTTATTCCTCATCTTATATTGAAACAGATGTAAATAATTCCATTTCAAATTTTTCAAACTTTCAGCTATACGATAATCTCTCAACATATGGAATTGGTTTTAATGGAAAGTTCGGCATCACCTACAGAGCAAATGACTGGGTAAGATTTGGTGGCGCTTTCCATTCACCTACTATTTTTTACATGCATGATGATTACAATTCTTATATCAATGCAAAACTAGACACAACGCAGGGGGCATCCTATTCAACACCATACGGTGTTTATGATTATGCACTGGTAACTCCTTGGAAAGTGATGGCCAGCATGGCAATATTCTTCAAGCAATATGGATTTATTTCCATCGACTATGAGTACATGGATTATGGAACAATGCACTATAATTTTAACCATTATGCACCGGCTTCAGAGCTTGCTGTTGAAGCATCTTTAAATCAATCAATTGATCAGAAATATGGCTCAGTATCTAACATTCGAGTTGGTGGTGAGCTTGCCTACGACATTTTCCGTTTTCGTGCTGGCTTCGGTTATTATATGTCTCCATTCAGGTCTGGTGTTGCAACTGATGGATATGATTACAGCACTACCAATATCAGTGGAGGACTGGGGTTAAAACTGGAAAAGATATCAGTTGATTTGGCTTATATTCATAGTTCTTCAAAAGAATATTATCAGCCGTATTCACTCGAGGCAGAGGCTGTACCAGGTGTCGGCATTGATAATAATGGTGGAAATGTAGTCTTGACTTTAGCATACAAATTTTAATCGTCAGTAGTTCATGCCCTTCAGCTTGGTTTCGTGCTTTTCAAAATATAATAAATTAGCTCCTTCTTCTCATTCTTATTGACAATTTCTTCTGGTGTTGTTGATCACCTAAACTAATTAATGAGCGCCAGAGGTGTATGATACCTCAAGTTTACGCTGAACCCTAGTTCTGCTGTTTTCATTCGAGTGGCAACGGTAGTTTTCAATAAGGAAATTCAGGTAAAATATTTGATTACCCGTCATTTCAGTATTGAAAATTGTCTTTCTCAAAAAAAATATCCCAAGGTATACCTACATCAAATTGAAAGTGCGCAATTTCTTTTATCTAATTTTGACCATCAATTAAGATTATTGAATGGCATATAGATCATTAAAGCATTTCGCGGATACCTTGGAAAAGGCTGGTGAACTTGTTCGGGTTAAAACGTTTGTTAATCCCCGGCTGGAAATGACTGAAGTAATTGACCGGCTTTCAAAAAATAACGGACCTGCTGTTTTGTTTGAAGATACGGGCAAGGAGTTTCCGCTGCTAATTAATGCGTTTGGTTCCCGCAAGCGAATTTGTATGGCACTTGGAGTAAATGATCTTGATCAGGTGTCAGCAGAGATTGAGCAGTTGTTCAAGACATTAATGAGGCCCAAAGACAATATCATTGAAAAGCTGATGATGCTTCCCAAACTTTCACAAATGGCCTCATGGATGCCTAAAGTTAGATCGGGGAAAGGTGAATGCCAGGAGGTAGTAATGACAAAGCCTGATATCACCAGGCTCCCCGTGATGACCTGTTGGCCCGCAGATGGTGGACCATTTCTGACGCTGCCTGTGATCAATACAAAAGATCCGAATACCGGTATCCGCAATGTTGGTATGTATCGGATGCAGGTATTTGGCCCCACAATGACAGGCATGCATTGGCACAAGCACAAGGTTTCGGCGAAGCACTTTAATGAATATAAAAAACAGAAGATGCGGATGCCTGTTGCGGTTGCTCTTGGCGGCGATCCTGTATATACTTATGCCGCAACTGCTCCATTGCCTGAAAATGTTGATGAATATATGCTTGCAGGTTTTTTGCGTAAAAAGCAAGTAGAGCTTGTGAAGTGTCTGACTAATGAAATGGAAGTTCCTGCCGATGCTGATTTTATTATTGAAGGATATGTTGACCCGGATGAAGAATATATACTGGAAGGTCCGTTTGGAGATCATACCGGTTACTATTCATTGGCCGACTATTATCCCAAATTTCACATAACCTGCATCACACATAAGAAGCAGGCGATATACCCAAGTACCATCGTTGGTATTCCACCGCAGGAAGATGCCTGGCTTGGAAAGGCTACCGAGAGAATATTTTTGGCTCCTATCAAGATGACGCTGGTTCCAGAGATTGTTGATATGGAATTGCCGGTTGAAGGTGTCTTCCATAATCTCACTATTGTCAAGATCAGGAAGGAATATCCCGGGCAGGCTCAAAAGGTTACCAGTGCGATGTGGGGAGCCGGGCAGATGATGTTTAATAAGATGCTGTTGGTGGTGGATGAAGACATAAATATCCGGGACTATAAAGCTATTGCGCGAGCAGTATCAGAAAATGTTGATCCGCAGCAGGATATCTTTTTTACTCAGGGTCCAATGGATGTACTTGATCATTCATGTTCACGCATGGCATTTGGAGGAAAAATGTGTATTGATGCTACGCAGAAATTACCCGAAGAACTGCGCATCTCACCAAACGAACAGATCAATAACGCTTTAATTGACAGTACTTCTACTGACACAACCGCATGGTCAGATACAATAAAGGAATCGATTCTCCTTTTTTATCCAGAAATAGTAAACATGAACACTGCACTTTTAGCTATGGGAATTTCCGTGGTTTTCATTGCCGTTAAAAAGAACCGGAAAAATCATTTGCGCGAATTGAATGAAAAATTATTCCGGGAGACAGCATTGAAAGAAGTGAAGTTTATCATTTATGTAGAAAGCAGTGTTGATGTGCAGGACCTACCTTCCGTTGTATGGCGATGGAGCAACAATCTTGACCCTAAACGTGACAGTTATATCATACCGGCTGAAAATGAAAGGATGATCTCGCACATAGGATTTGATGGCACCCGTAAAACAAAACAGCATGATGGTTTTGAACGGGATTGGCCAAATATTATCTGCATGGATGAGGCCACTATAAAATCCATTGATGGCAAATGGGACTCCCTTTCGCTGGGTCAGTTTCTCTCATCACCATCCTTGAAAAACCGTGACCAGATGTATAATGAAGGAGCAGTTGCAGCTGATTAAGAAAGCTCAAATTATAGAATATTTTCTTTGTCACGTTACTGTAAAATGAACCCATTGCACTTATCTTAGAGTGTAGTAAGAAATGCCATGACGTAATTTCGGCGGCTTAAACTATGAATGCCGAATGAAAAAAATATTTCTACTGTGGGTGGTATTATTGTTAGCCTTTACCGCTCAGTCGCAAACCACAGCATCTGTTGCTATGGGTACTGGTTATGCAAATGAAGTTTTCTGGAAAATGCAGAACGGGAATGCAGGACAGGCAGCTTTCAATAGCTGGGACCTTGCGTTCAGGATAGGATTGCAAAATTCTTCCATCTTCATTAATTCAGCCAATGGAGTTTCATTGTACCAGGTTCCTAACACGGATATCTCAGGCTGGAGTACACTTGATACTGTCGGATTGCATACCTGGCACCAGCTTTTTAACAGTGATACATCCTGGGAATTTGGTGCCTTTGACCGGTCAACGACTGTCTTCCCTGATTTTGGCTGGGGCGTATATGATATGGCTACCCATGTTGTTAATGGTGATTCTCTTTTTATTATAAAGCTTGGAAACTCGATCTATAAAAAACTATGGATTGTAAAGAAAGATTTTGGAAACTGGACATTCCGCTATGCTGACCTCGACAATAGCAACGATCAAACCGTTACGATTAACGGAGCGGATTATCCTGATAAGAACTTTGCTTATTTCTCTCTTTCCAACGGAACATCACTCAATTTAGAACCGAATACGAGCGATTGGGATGTTTTATTCACTCGATATGTCACCTTATTACCACCAGACAATACTCCATACCTCGTAACAGGAGTGCTAAGTAATACCGGTATATCTGTTGCCAAAGCTGAGGGCGTAGATGTGAATGGTGTGGATGCAACAACTTATGGCAATAATTATGTTGACAATATTTCCACGATCGGGTACGACTGGAAATATTTTGATATGAATGCCGGCCAGTATGCCATTGTTGATTCATTGTGCTATTTCATAAAATTGCCGGACGGCAACATTTATAAATTGGTTTTTACGGAATTTGAAGGCTCTTCAACTGGCGTTATATCGTGGGAACAAACAAATCTAATTTCATCCATCAGTAACCTTAACCATTCGTTGAGTGCTGCTGCCATTTATCCGAACCCTGTTAAAGGACGGCTCAATGTGGTTTTTGATATGAAAAGATCAGTGGATGAACTGCAGGTATTTTTAAATGATATTGATGGCAGGGAAGTCTATCACTCTGCCATGTCAGCTAATTACGGAATTAATCAGCAGTCCATAGCATTGCCTGAACTTCCCAACGGCCTTTATCTTCTTCGTCTCGCTTCCGGTGATGATGCTTTGCAGTTGAAAGTGATAATTGCCAATTAACAGTTGTCTTTAACAATTGATATTTAATGGAAAACCGAAGCTTATATTTTTTTAATTTGTGAATTACGGCAGGGTAAATTGGATTATATGCCTATTGATGTTATTAGTTGCTCCCGCCTATGGACAGCAGCCAGGTACAATAACCGTATTGAATAATGATACGCATGAACCGGTTGTGGAGGCGATTATTATTTTGCAGCCCTTAAGTGAGACATCAGATAAGAGACCGGCCTTCATTTTTACCGATGAAAGAGGTGAGGCCAAAAACTCATTTCCGGAGAAAGCTGCAATCTATATTCAATCAGCGGGTTTCAAAACAGTGCAAGATACCATTGCACCGTATGCATCCTATACATTCTACCTTGCTAAGTTTAGTGTGAGTCTCAGTGAAGTGGTTGTAACCGGGCAATATGATATAAACACAACCGATAAATCAATCTACAACATAAAGGTCATTGATAAGCCGGCAATAGAATCAATGGCTGCAAAAAATCTGGCAGATGTGCTGTCAAATCAATTGAATTGCAGGGTGTCGCAGGATAACATTCTTGGTAGCAGTGTGAGTATAGATGGAATATCCGGCCAGCATGTAAAAATTCTTGTCGATGGTGTGAATGTAATCGGAAGAGAAGGTGGCAATATTGATCTCAACCAGATCAATATGAATAATGTGGACCGTATTGAGATTGTTGAAGGGCCGATGTCGGTAAGTTATGGAACGGATGCTGTTGGTGGTTTGATCAACATTGTGACACGGAAGACAAGCAGTTATCCGTTGGAAGTCGATTTGAACCTGTATTGTGAAACTATCGGAACCTATAACGGAGATGCAGCATTGCTCTGGCGCAAAAGAAATAATTCCTTCTCACTCTCCGGTGGCCGTAATTTTTTCGATGGTTTTTCCTCTGTCGATTCGTCCAGATCTATGGAATGGAAACCCAGAGAGCAATATTTTGCATCATTTAACTATGACTACTTAGGGAAATCGCTGAAGTTGGGATTCAGGACAGATTTTCTTGATCAACAAGTTCAAAGTAAAGGTAATCCTGTTTTAACACCATACCAGGCCTATGCTTTTGATGATTATTACCTCACTGCCAGGTGGAATAATGCTCTTACTGCAGAATACCGGTTAAAAAATGCGTCAAAGTTACAATTCATCAATGCCTATTCCTTTTACCGGCACATCAGGAACTCCTACAGAAAGGACCTTGTCACACTTGAGCAGGATTTACTGGTTGCGGAAGCATCACAGGATACCAGTGTGTTTGAGTCGTATGCATTCAGAGGAACCTATAGCAACAGTTTACCGGTCCGCAAAATTAATTTTCAAGCCGGCTATGATGTCAACCTTGAAACAGGTAAAGGTGAAAAGATGAAGTCGGGGCAACAGCAAATTAATGATTATGCGATGTTTGGCAGCATGGAATACCAGACGCTTGAAAACCTTTACATCCGGCCCGGTTTACGATTCTCCTACAACAGCAGATATGGTGCACCGCTTACACCTTCATTGAATATCCGGTATGGATTTCTTTCCAGGTACACCCTTCGTGCCTCGTATGCCCATGGCTTTCGGGCGCCTACACTGAAAGAGCTTGATTTGTATTTTGTAGATGTAAACCATAACATTATTGGCAATAGTGAGCTCATGGCAGAATCTTCAGATAATTATGGATTGTCATTTACTGCCAACCATGAAGGGGGGGATTTGAACTTAAAAGCAGACGCAGCACTTTTTTACAATAATATCCGGAATATCATTACCCTGGCCTTGGTTGATCCTGCTAAACAACTTTATTCCTACATCAATATAGATGAGTACAAAACGGTAGGTACTACTTTTTCCGCAACTTTAAAATCGTCACATATATCCTTCACAACTGGTTTTTCCCTAACCGGACTATTTAATTCGCTCTCCGATTCATTTGATATCAATAAATTCTCACTCACGCCAGAGTTTCAAAATAACTTTTTACTGACTTTTCCAAAGGCAGGTTTTGAATGTGCCATTTTTTTAAAGAACACAGGCGAGACACCATCCTTCAATATTGATGCAGCAGGTAAAATTTTTCAATCATTTACAGCTGCCTATACGATCGCTGATTTGTCGGTTACAAAATATGTAATGAAAAGACGCATGGGATTTAGCGCTGGTGTAAAGAATATTTTCAATGTTGTTAATCTTCAAAGTAATGCGATGACGGACTCCGTGCACTCTTCCGGAGGTGATACGATCCCATACTCAACGGGAAGATTTGTGTTTGGCACTATAAGGCTTAAATTTTACAAGGAATGAAAACCGTCACGATATTAATCTGATCTATGAATGGGTATAGTACATTAATGAGCTTCAGGATTTTTAATTCCTCATTTATACTTCGCTATTTTGGTAAAATCCTATGTGGTGCTGGTATGTTGATGGTCATTGTCGCGATGTCTTCCTGTTTTAAAGAGGATACTGCCATGGTGCTGCCTCCGCCTGGTGATGCACACATCGGCCAGATTGCCATGACCGCAGACTATCATCGCCAGCAATATTTTAATATGGATAACGGTGATACCCTTGGCAGCGATTTCAATTCATGGGATTTATGTTTTGAAGCGGCTCCTTCAGGTTGGCATATCTGGATTAATGGCGGAAACCTTGCATTGGTGTCGGAGATGAATACAAAAAATATCGACTCAGTCAATAGCATCTCAGGAGTTTCCTGGAAATGGGACGAATCAAGCTGGAATGCCGATTCAACGGCCATTGGTGATTGGAGAAATAACCAGAATGTATATCTGATTGACCTTGGATATTTAAAGCCTGCCGATACCCGTTACAAGAAGATAATTTTTCAAAGTGTAAATGAATCAACCTATGAAATTGAATATGCCAATCTCAATGGTAGTGATGCTCATAGCAGGCAGATTCCCAAAAATGTGCTCTATACCTATGTATATTTTTCTTTTGAAGGAGAAGGTATAATGCTTGATATTGAACCCATGAAACAAGATAGGGATTTACAGTTAACCCACTACCGCTATATTTTTTACGATCAGGTTCCGCCATTGCCATACCTCGTAACCGGAGTACTCATTAATCCGGGAACAACAGTAGCGATTGATTCTACACTTGATTTTAATGACATTGATTATCAAAAGGCACTATCGTTCATCTATGCTGAAAACCGCGATGCAATCGGATATAACTGGAAGTACTATGATTTCGACAAAGCATCCTATGTGGTCCGTTCAGATATTAATTACGTTATCCGTGACCTGAAAGGCGTTTATTGGAAACTACATTTTATTGATTTCTACAATAGCAATGGTGAAAAGGGTTACCCTCAATTTGAATATCAGCGACTGTAATCCGGTTTATACAATGGAAAAGCCCTGCTTCACTCCGACGCTGCAATGCTTGGCATTTGTTACGGGTACCATCTTCGATACCGGATATAGATGCTTAAGAATACAGCTACTTCATTAAGATACCGGTGATAGGTTTCCCGGTACATCCAGACGGAAAGGAGATATTGAGCCAATTGGAAATGGTTGGGGCGATATCCGGTATCACGATGGGGTCAACGGTGGTTCCATGTGCTATTTTCCATCCATACCATATAAGCGGTACATGATTATCGTAGGCATAAATGGTACCATGTGAAGTGCCGGTGGTAAGATACCAGTCCACTGTTCCAGGAGATAGTGAATAGAGTATGTCACCACTCCTCGCAGGCTGGTAGCCGTTCATGATGGTTGTTTGTGCATAGGGTGCACAGTCATTTATATTATAAGCTGGTGCACAGATACACAGAATGCCTGGTTGAAGAAGTAGATATTCATGAATTTTTTGAGCAACTGATGCTTCTGCAAGTTTAGAGGAGGCAATCAGTTTTTTATTGAGATAAATCTGTTGACTGCTCATTCCGGCTATCCAGGATCCTTGTCCAAAAATTGCAGAGAGATAATTATTAAGGTCAACCATCATACTGTCAGCGTTGGTAAAACTTCCATTCAAATGTTCATCATTAGCAAATCTGGGATTTAATGCTGCACCATGATCTGCGGTGAGAAATACCAGCACATTGTCTTTGCCAACATACTCGTCAATGAACTTGAGGAAGATTTCAATGTCCCTGTCCAGGCGGGCGTAGCAATCGGCCGTTTCCAGCGAGTTGGGACCAAAGGAATGGCCAATAATATCAGTGGAGGAAAAGCTTACACATAGGAAATCAGTAAAGGCACGTTTGCCCAATTGTTCTCCCTTGATAGCCTCTATGGCTACATCTTTTGTCATGGTGTTTCCAAAGGGTGAGACAGGTATAAGGTTGTAATTGTTTTTTATCATTTTGTGAGGGAAAACGGGCATCATTTCGCCAGGGAAATTGCACTCGTATGGAACAGTATCATTGGTGCACATGGTGTATTGCTTTCTTTGCAAAAGGAGTCGCCAGTCATTGAGTAAATAACCATCAGGCTTCCGTGACCTGTTGAATTGTTGCATCCATTCCGGTAAATCCTTATTAAACCAGGTACTGGTGATCCAGTTCCCGGTTTTTGAATCAAACCAGTAGGAGCCATCTGATAAATGGCCGGCCGGCATAATGGCAGCGCGGTCTTTTAGGGCGATGCCAATGACCTTTGAATTTTTACTGATTAGTTTCAGTTCATCGGTGATTGTGGAGCTTTCAAGCCGAAATGGTGAAGCTGAAATGCCAGGCGTTTCATTTCCTACAGTGTTGGTTGACGGATCTGTAACGCAATAAATCTCGGCACCAGTAGTCCGATCATACCATCCGTTATCAATGATGCCATGTATTGCCGGTGTGGTGCCGGTGTAGATGGAGGCATGTCCAGGCGCTGTTGTGGTGAGGAAATAATTATAATGCGTATTCCTGCAGAGGAATCCGTCATTCACTAGTTTTTTAAAACCACCATCTCCATATAAATCCCAGAATCTCCAGATGTAATCATAGCGCATCTGATCTATCACAATACCAACCACCAACTTGGGCTTATCTGGTGCACTGCTTTTTTGAGCCGAACTTAGTTGAATGGATAAAACGAAAGCAAATGCAATAAGAATTAATCTTTTCATGGGAATAACTGATTTGAAGCAATTTGAACGGTGAAAATAACTTATTGATGGAATTGGGGGTACAAATCATCATTCAGCTTCCTAAAGATGTTAACTGAAGGTAGCGGGCTATTTTCCGAATATAGCGTATAACCACTACTATATACCGTTTTGGACAGATAATGACACTTCTCAACCTTTATCATTATCAGTTTAGATGTAAGATTAGAGAAATTTAACATGAAGAATCCTTCATCTCCAGTACATGCTGCTCACGGGTGGTACTAAAAAAAAAGGACTTCTGTCGAAGCCCGTTTTTAATTTACTGGATTACTATAGCCAGTTATTTGCTTTCCAAAGCTTCATCCACGAGTATCCGGCCGCAATGTTCACATACAATAATTCTTTTATGTTGACGGATTTCCATTTGCGTTTGAGGTGGAATTGCGTTGTAGCATCCACCGCAGGAATCACGTTGAACTGTGACCACAGCAAGGCCGTTTTTATAGGAGTTGCGAATACGGTGATAAGCCTGTAACAACCTTTCTTCAATCTTACCCTGCTGCTCTTTGGATTTTTTCAAGAGCGCTTTCTCTTCCGCATCAGTTTCCTCAATAATATGCTCAAGCTCTTCCTTTTTTTGCTTCAGGTTTTTCTCTTTCTCCTTAATCGCCTTCTTTGAAGCATCAAGATATTCACCTTTTGCAGTCATTTCATCCGTCGCTTCGCGCATACGCTTTTCACCGAGCTGAATATCGAGTTTTTGCAGTTCTATCTCCTTGCTCAGGGCATCAAACTCCCGGTTGTTTTTAACATTGTTTTGTTGCTTCTGATATTTCTTGATCAATGATTCAGCCTCCTTGATCGAGTTTTTCCGACTGGCGATGTTTTCCTCCATTTCCTTCAGTTCATCCTCAATTTTGCCAATGCGTGTTTTCAATCCGGCCAGTTCATCTTCCAGATCTTTTACTTCCATCGGAAGCTCACCTTTCAGCACCTGGATATCATCTGTTTTCGTATCAATCTTTTGAAGACGGTAAAGCACCCTCAATTTTTCTTCTACCGAATTGTCGGTTTTTGGAGCATCTTTCACTTTTGCCATCAGTAATAGTTTATTGGATTAGTGTTAACAGTAGTAAAACGGACGGCAAAAGTAGGAAATCTTTGCCTTAAAACATCGGCAAAAATCTCCGGCGTAAATTGCTCGCTTTCGAAATGTCCGATATCTGCAATAATAATATCCTTATCAGCATCAAAAAATTGGTGGTATTTGAAGTCGGAAGAGATAAAAATGTCAGCTCCGGCATTTTTGGCATGGTTAAGCAGTGAACTGCCGGCCCCTCCACACAGTGCAACGGACTCGATCATTTCTTTGCAGAGAGCCGTATGCCTGATGACTTTCACCGACATTCTTTGTTTCAGGAATTGCAGAAAGGAAAGTGGATCCATCGGTTCCGGCAATTTACCGATAAGCCCCATTCCCACCTGTTCCCATGTATTCTCCAACTGCAGCATGTCGTAGGCAACTTCTTCATAAGGGTGATTCATCTTCAGTGCGGTAATAATTCCGCTCCTGCGCCAGGCTGGAAATATCACTTCTATCCTTGCCTCTTTTTCATAGTGTCTTACACCTTTTTCACCCGAAAACCCTTTTGAAAACTCGTTGCCTCTGAATGTCCCGGTTCCATCGGTACTGAAGCTGCATTCATCATAGTTCCCGATATGACCGGCACCGGCTGCAAACAGCGCATTGCGAACATTTTCAGCATGACTGACCGGAGCAAAGGTGATAAGTTTCATCAGCTGATTTGATGCCGGTGAAAGGATAGTGATATCTTTTAGCCGGAGCCGATTGGCAATTTTTGCGTTAACACCGGGCAATTGATTATCCAGATTGGTGTGTGCGGCATATATGGCGATGTTGTTTCGAATGGCTTTCAGGATGATCCGTTCAACATAGTTATTGCCTGTAATTTTCTTCAGCCCCGAAAAAATTATCGGATGGTGTGCAATAACGAGATGGCAACCCGAAGAGATAGCTTCCTCCAGCACCTCTTCTGTCACATCAAGGCATAGCATTGCCTGGTGTATGTCCTGATCAGGATTACCCGTTAACAGGCCTGCATTGTCATAATTTTCCTGAAGGTGGAGCGGGGAAAAGGACTCCAGGGCATTGGTAATTTCAAACAGTTTCACATTTAATAGTTTATCAACAAAAATAACGATTGCCCAATCAGTGATCCTTTAATTCTTATCATATTTGACGGATGGTTGCAGCATGGATAATTAATTCCAGGCAACTATTCCAAGACTTTACCGCTTAGCTTTTAAGCCTTTCTATCCGTTCAAATCATGAGTAATATTTTACGAATAATACTACTGCCGATTTCATGGTTGTATGGTGCCGGTGCCACTTTTTATCACCGGCAATTCGACCTGGGTGTGCGCAAGTCTGTTTCTTTTGAGATACCGGTTATTGCTATAGGAAATCTGTCAACCGGCGGAACCGGCAAAACACCCATGGCAGAGTACCTGATCAGTTTGCTTTCGCCAACCTTTAAAACCGGTGTGCTGAGTCGAGGCTACCGGCGAATAACAAAAGGATACCTGGAAGTTGATCGGCAGATAAGTTATGCGGAAACAGGTGATGAAGCTATGCAAATCAAGAGAAAATTCCCAGGTGTGATGGTGGCCGTATGTGAATCAAGGGTAATTGGCCTTGTGAATATGGTGCATCATGAACCTGATTTGCAGGTTGTAATTCTTGACGATGCTTTTCAGCACCGGGCTGTGAAGCCGGGCTTTTCATTACTGATCACTGACTATGCACATCTTTATACCAGGGATTTTTTATTGCCCGCGGGCCGACTCAGGGAACCTGCCAGCGGTGCAACCAGGGCCAATGCTATTGTTGTTTCAAAGTGCCCGCTATCGCTGAATGAAAATGATCGTGGAGCGCTGATAAAGGAATTGGCACCCAGGTCCGGGCAGCCGGTATTTTTTTCAACTCTTCAATACAACGATCCTGTTGATATTTTTGATAACAGGAAGAACTGGTGTCTTGAAGCCGGTGATCAGGTTTTACTTTTTTGTGGAATCGCAAACCCTGGTTCACTCATACACTATCTTAGGGACAAATCAACAGTTGTAAAATTAATTCGATTCAACGACCATCATCCGTTCACCATGAAACAATTGCAACATATTCAGGATCAATTTTCAATGATGAAAGGGCAGAAAAAAGTATTGTTAACCACCGAAAAGGACGCCGTACGGCTCTTGCCTTTTAAAGAATTTATTCGCAGTCAGCAACTTGAAATATATTGCATTCCTGTGCAAGCTGTTTTTTTTGCAGAAGACAAGAAGCATTTTGAGGAAATGATAACATCATTTGTTCAATCATTTAATCCTGAGGATTCGGAGCAAAGCCTGATTGCCAAACAGCCAACGGAGTAAATCAGACAATCATCCATTAAAATTCAAATCTTAGAGTATGGTAAATATGGTGCAGAAACTGGAAGAAGCGGTTGCCTTTATAAAGCGCCGGTCACAGATGGTTCCTGAAGTCGGCATCGTTCTGGGATCAGGATTGGGAAGCATTGTAAGTGAGATAAAGGTTCAGGAGGTGATTGAATACAATGATATACCTCATTTTCCTGTGAGTACAGTACATGGTCATTCCGGCAGGCTTTGTCTCGGAGAATGGAATGGAAAAAAAGTAGTAGTGATGCAAGGCAGATTTCATTTCTATGAAGGGTACTCTTTGCAGCAGGTTACTTTTCCCATAAGGGTGATTAAGCTGCTGGGGGCGGAGAAACTATTTGTTACCAATGCTTCCGGGGGCTTGAATCCTGCCATTAGAATCGGCGAGCTGATGATTGTTACCGATCATATCAACCTCAATTCAGACAATCCGTTGCGTGGAGAAAATATTGAATCTTTGGGACCTAGGTTTCCAGATCAGCATGCAATGTATGATAGTAAGCTGATTGAACATGCGCTTTTCATTGCCAGTAACCATGACATCATTTGCCATACAGGGGTTTATGTAGGTGTGACAGGTCCGAACTTTGAGTCTCCTGCAGAATATAAGTATATGCGAATAATCGGCGGCGATGCGGTCGGTATGTCTACTGTACCGGAAGTAATTGTGGCCAATCACATGGGTATGGGAATATTTTGTATTTCTGTGATTTGTGATGAAGGCAATCCGCCGGTGCCCGTATCCGTTACGCATCAGGAAGTTGTAGATGCGGCCCGTGAAGCTGAACCGAGAATGGCAACTATCCTGCGAGAGTTATTGGCGTATGTTTGATTTTAGAATACGTCAATCAATCGGACTGAGAAAAGGTGACAAGCTTACGCAGTATTTCTATTCACAAAAGGATGACCGTCGAACAGCATGCACTATGATGGTTACCATAATAATTTATCGCAGACATCCCTGATTAAGATAGCTTAGATGATAAATTTTAGAAACGCCTTTCTTCTCATTTTTCAGCTGTCTGCTTTGTTGCTAAATAAGGTTACGCTGGGGCAGGATACTATTTTCAACTACAATCCATACTGGACCAGCTATTCATTCCTTCAGGATCCAGATGTTTCATATCAGTTGGACACTACCATTACCTATTTCAACAGGTACCATCCGGCAGAGGCATCCTTTGGATTTTTACATACTGGTCATATTGGAGCTGCCGCTGCTCCCATGTATTTTATCCCTTCAAAGAGCACCGCTTTTGATGTTGGTTTTCATCAGTTTGACCTGTACTGGCTGGAAAGCAAGGATGTAAAATATTATGACTCAAAACATCCATACACAAAAGTCGCCTACCAGCAGGGTTCCAAAGCTGAGGTGCTGGGCTCGTTCATCCATACGCAGAATATTTTGCCGCAATGGAGCATGGGTGTCAGCCTGAATCGCTACAGGACTGATGGCTTCTATCAGCGGCAGGTAACCAAGATCACAAATATGGATGCCTTCACACGGTATGCATCACAGAATGGATTCTATCATCTGAATTTCGCCTATACGCTCAATTCCCTGAAAGTGGAAGAGAATGGCGGAGTAGAAAATCTTGATGTTTTTACGGATACGACACTTCTTGACAAGTCGCTACAGCCTGTACTATTAGACAGTGCGATGAATACTGGTAAAAATGATGTGTTTCTGTTTCAACAGGGGTTTGATTTTGGGAAGAAGAGCGAAGTGAAAAAGAATGATTCAGTAACGTATAAAAAGGTAGAGCCATCGTTGCGGGTGCAGCATTCCATACAATGGGAGGATCGAAGTTACCGTTTCAGAGATGCTGCCATTGACAGCGCATACTATTCAAATGTTTTCCTCGATTCTGTCGTGACACGCGACACGGTGAAGTATTCCTGCCTAAGCAATGAATTAAGATTTCGGTCTATGAAAAGGGACCTCTGGCCGCTGAGGTATTTTGCTGCTGATCTTTATCTGCATCATGATTTGTATCAGCTACACTCTTTGCTGGCGGATGAGCGTGTGCAAAATGGCATTGCCGGGATTGAACTACGCAAAGCAGGGCGGCCCGACTCAGTTCATCAATTAAAACTGGCATATCAATTCACGGGTGAACTTAATCTGATCGACAGGAATCAAGGCGATTTCCGTTTGTATTTTCATATGGACTTACGAACTGGTACTGCAAATATTTTTTCAGCTGAATTACAACGATCGTCAAATCATCCATCCTTTATACAGCAGCACTACCTTTCCAACCATTTCGGCTGGAACAACAGTTTTTCATCCTATCAAACCTCATATGCCTCTGTGGCATGGCAGGAAGTAAGGTGGAAACTAAAATTATCAGCTCAGTTTTTCGGCATCAACAATTATATATACTGGAATAAGGAAGCCTTGCCATCGCAATATGATCGTGTACTGAAAGGATATGTGTTTTTTCTGCAAAAGGATTTTACGTTCAAAGGATTTCACCTGGATAATGAGTTGCAATATCAGTCATTCAGCAGCGATACTGTTGTCAGCTTTCCAACATTCATCCTACGGCAAAGCTTTTATTTCCAAAACAGGTTATTCAAAGGAGCCCTGCATAGTAAGATTGGCATCGAAGTGCATTATAACAATGATTACTTTGCTCCGGCCTATATGCCCGCAACCGGTCAGTTTTACCAACAACAATTCAGCAAACTGCACTTATTATCCTGTGGCAGATTTATTTATTACGTTACAAGTGAAAGGAGTAAGAGCTTTTGCCATGATGCAACATATTAACAAGGATCTTTTCGGACCAGGCTACTTCGCAGTTTACCGGTCGCCTATGCCGGACCGGTCATTTAAACTGGGACTTGAATGGCGCTTTTGGAATTAGCGACGGAATCTTGGAAATATTGAACCCGCCTTAAACGGGTTAATCTTGTTGGACAGCGCAAATTTGACTTTGTTGAATCAATGATCAACGTTCATTTTCTGTTATCATCAGCATCTTCATCAATGCCGAATTCAGGATCCAGATCACCTTTTAACACAGCCATAAAAGAACAAACGGGCGTGGTGTCAACTACACGATAAAAGACCTGATAAATGCCATCGACATCAGGTGTATAGAATACATTAATTTGCCCTTTATCCAGCTCATTTACCTTATACACATATTCCAATTGGAAGCCATACTGATCACGGATTTCCACTCCGGTGGCTGCAACATCTTTTCGAGTCACGAGTAAAATGGCATATTGCCTTCCACCTTCCAATTCCACACTTTTCCGTACAATCTGATCCGAGGTCAGTTCCTGGCTCCATTCATTTTGAGGATCGTAATTGCCATAGCTCCTCGTCGTTTTCAGCAGATCATAAGTGGCATAAATCTGCTGATCCATGCATTTATATTCCTTCCTGTTCTGTGTCACCTGTCCCCAGGCAATTTGAGTCAACGGAATAGTGAGTAATAAGGAGATCAAAAAATACTTGTTCAACCGGATGATCATGGCGCCAAAGATAGTTGAACCCGGTCTAGGTTTTTTGCTTTTTCTTTTTTGCAGCTGGAAACAGCACATTGTTCAAAATGAGCCTGTAGCCCGGTGAATTGGGATGTAATGCAAGATCTGTTGGCGGATCGCCAACCTGGTGCTGATAATCTTCAGGATCATGTCCGCCATAAAAGGTCCAGGTTCCATTGCCATACTCACCATGAATATAGCGGGCTTCACCGGCTGCTTTGTTTTCACCCATTATCAGTACAGTTGATTTAATTACATCATTGCGGAAGGCAGTTGTCTGACCCATGAATCCTTTGATAGTTTGTGTGTGATCCTGACAAAGCATGCTGGGTACCGGGTCCCATTTGGCTGAAAACTCAAACAGGGTAAAATAATCCTGATCCATGGGAATCCGCCGTGTATTTGTTGCATCAATATTTGAAAACTCATATTGCAGCGGATCTCTCACCAGCTGGAAATTCTGAAAGGCGAAGCACTTTGAAAAGTCAAGTTTTGTTTGTGCCGAAGGATCTGCCGGATCACCATCATACATGCTTTCACAGATATCAAGACCTGCAGCGGCCATCGCAATGTCATACGAATCCGTTGCAGAACACATGGCAAACATAAACCCGCCTCCTGCAACAAAGTCCTTCACCCTGTCTGCCACAGCAAGTTTCAACTGTGAAACCTTACTGAATCCCCACCGGGCGGCTGTTTCGCCATCAGTTTTTACGTCATTCTGATACCAGGCGGCATTGGAATACGCTGCATAGAATTTACCAAACTGTCCGGTAAAATCCTCATGATGCAGATGAAGCCAGTCATACAAAGCAAGCTTTCCTTGCAGCACTTCATCATCATAGACAAGATCATAGGGAATCTCGGCATAAGTGAGTACGAGCGTTACTGCATCATCCCACGGTTCTTTTGTTTTCGGAGAATAGACTGCAATTTTCGGTGGTTTCTCGAGCTTCTCAATATCCTGGTTAACTTCCGGGTTGGCAATGCCTGTTAAAATGGCGCTGTACTGCGCATCGGGCACTATCTCATAGGTAACACCTCTGACTACACATTCGTTTTCAGCTTCCGCGAAATAAGGGATGGCAAAACTTCCACCGCGATAGTTTAACATCCAGTCAACCTTCACATTTTTTGTGAGGACCCAATAGGCAATGCCATATGCTTTGAGGTGGTCTGTTTGTTTCACATCCATGGGCAACAGCAACATGGATGCATTTACAGTATTAAAGGAAGTAAATAGAGCCAATAGAAGAATCAACCGTTTCATGTTTCGAAATTAGATGATTTTATGAAAACGTATGAGAACAGCAAGTAATTATCTATAGTGATATTTTGCAGACACTGGTTAATTGGTTCAGCAGGTGGTGAAAATGCAAAATATATTTTTTGGAAGTTCACAATGGAGCAGTTGATAATAAGATATACTCACAACTTATTCAAGAGGTTACTGAATAAGTACATCTTCTCAATATAGACGTTGGTACAGCATAGAAAAATTTCTATAACACTTGTTTTACTATAATAGAAGTGACAGTAGCCGGCAAAATTGCTCATTGCGATTTGGGATGCCTGCAGCAAATTCTTTCTTGCTATTTTTGAATTTGAATCGTTGCTATGCGTAATCCTAATATTGATCCCGAAGAAGAAAATCTGAACGCCTCTGAGCTGGAGGTGGAAAAGGTGCTGCGTCCGTCAGCGTTTTCCGAGTTTTCAGGTCAGCCGAAAATAGTGGAGAATCTGAAGATTTTTATTGAAGCTGCCAAGCAACGTGGGGAAGCATTGGATCACGTGTTGTTGCATGGCCCTCCCGGGCTTGGTAAGACGACATTAGCCTATATTATCGCACATGAATTGGGAGTCAACATTAAAATTACTTCAGGTCCTGTATTGGAAAAGGCGGGCGATCTGGCCGGCCTGCTCACAAATCTGGGCGATCAGGATGTTTTATTTATTGATGAAATTCACCGTTTAAGTACAGTGGTGGAAGAGTATTTATACTCGGCGATGGAAGATTATAAAATCGATATCATGCTTGATACCGGTCCTAATGCACGCTCCATTCAAATCAATCTCAACCCCTTCACACTGGTAGGGGCAACCACCCGGTCGGGGTTGCTCTCTTCTCCGCTTCGATCACGTTTTGGTATTACTTCGCGCATGGACTACTATGCTGTGGACACCTTAAAGAAAATAATTCATCGCTCTGCAAAAATTCTTAATACTATCATTACGGAGGATGGAGCTATGGAAATTTCACGGCGAAGCCGCGGTACGCCGCGCATTGCCAATGCGCTTCTCAGAAGGGTGAGAGATTTTGCGCAGATCAAAGGAACCGGCACTATTGATATTGAAATGGCGCGATATGGATTGAATGCATTAAATGTGGATGAACATGGACTTGATGAAATGGACAATAAGATTCTATCTACCATCATAGAGAAATTCAATGGGGGACCTGTGGGATTGAATACAATTGCCACTGCGGTGGGTGAAGAATCTGGAACAATTGAAGATGTATATGAGCCTTATTTAATACAGGAAGGATATATAAAGAGAACTTCCCGGGGAAGGGAGGCAACACTGATTGCATTTAATCATCTTGGTAAACCAATGCCGAAAACCCCGGGTTTCCTATTTGAATGATAGTAAGAATTCGTATTAATATACAATTTAAATAACGGGCGATTTACTGGTCTTGCTGTTTTTCTGCCAAGGAAGTAAGAAAAATCTGCTGCACATAATCAAACATTGCAACCTCACGACGTATAAAAAAGCACAAAGCCACGCATAAAGTGAACACAAATAACGGTAAACTAAGTCGGGGTGAGTGGACTCGAACCACCGGCCCCCAGATTGAAGAACCAAAAATCAATGAACAATCCGCAAATCTAAATTATTCAGAAATAATAACTAAGATTAAATTCATCGCTCCTGCTGACGTATATTTAATAATGGAGCCTCGAAATGATGACAGAACCAACTTTCCAATAGCAAAAATGAAGAAGGGCATCTGCAGATGGCTGATTTATCATTCGTAAGATTCAACTGAACGGCAGCGACCCAGCGATAAATTAGTATCGGATATTGTTATCAAAAAAGGAAAATGTTTCTTAACCCTATTGCAGCGCTGTTAGGGGATGAACCTGATTCTGTTCTGAGCCTCAAAACGCGAGTTTATACTTGATCTCACCATTCTTATTTACTTTCGCAATCGCCGAATATCAACAATCGAAAGGCTGTCAATGTCGTTCCTGTATCCTTCATTTTTGTTAGCGCTCGCAGCCGTTGCCATACCGATCATCATACACTTGTTTAATTTCAGGCGGTATAAAACTGTTTATTTTTCGAATGTCAGGTTTTTAAAGGAAGTCAAAGAACAAACCGATTCTCGTTCCAGGCTCAAGCACTTGCTTATTCTATTGTGCAGAATTCTTGCGATCACATTCCTCGTCATTGCTTTCGCACAGCCTTACATTAAAAGCAAATCGGCTGCGGTGGTGACTGGTAAGAAAGCTGTCAGCATTTTTATTGATAATTCATTCAGTATGGGTCAACTATCAGGTGATGTACCATTACTTGAGTTGGCTAAATTAAAAGCCGGAGAAATTATAGCGGCATACGGTGCAGATGATTTATTCCAGCTCATGACGCAGGATTTTGAAGGCAGACAGCAAAGACTGGTAGACAGAGATGAAGCGATTAACCTGATTAAAGATGTTAAGCCATCAACACATACCCACGTCCTCAGTGATATTATTGCCCGGCAAAGACAAGCCCTGAGCAATTCGGGTGCTGTGCAAAAATCAATTTTTGTGATTTCAGATTTCCAGAAAAATTTCACGGATTTCAGCCTCATTAGATCGGATACCAACTATAACACCAGCCTGGTCCTGTTGCGTGCGCGGGAAGCTGAAAATGTATATATAGATACCTGCCAATTGGAATCACCTGTTCAAATCTCGGGACAGGCCAACCGGATGGTGGTAAAGATCAAAAATGCAAGCAATCAAGCGCTGGAAAATGCCAGGCTGACTTTGAAGATCAATAACCAGATTAAAGCAATTGGCAATTTTTCAGTCGCACCGCAATCGGAAACATTCGATACATTAAGTTATACGATAACGGAGAAGGGATGGAGCAGGGCGGAGTTATCACTGGCAGATCATCCCATCACTTTTGACGACAGCTATTTTCTCGTTTATCCGGTGATTGATCATAAACTTACGCTGGTTGTAAATGAAGCTGATGAAAACCCATATCTGAACGCATTGCTTGGGAAAAGCGACTTCTTCATCTTGCAAAACGTAGCCTTCAACCAGCTCAACTATGCTGACCTGCTGAAACAGCATTTTGTAGTACTGAACGGGTTGAAACAGGTTTCATCAGGTCTTGCCTCAGAGCTGAAAAAATTTGTGGAAGAAGGCGGCAACCTGCTTGTTTTTCCCGATGCCGCTTCCGATATCAATTCTTACAATTCTTTTCTGGATGTTATGGGCGGTGATAGGTTTTCTTCCTTCGTCGCTCAGAAGAGGACGGTGAGTGAAATCAATACACACAATGAAGTTTTCGCTGATGTGTTTCAGCAGGTACCGCAGAACCTGGCTCTTCCACAGGTAACGGGTAGTTTTTTATGTGCAACAAGAACCAATACTACGGCTGAATTGCTGTTGTCGTTTAGCGACAGGTCACCGCTAATCAGCAAATATTCCATAGGTAGCGGTTTGTTTTTTCTTTCTATGGTTCCACTCAATAAAAACTATACGGATTTGCCATTGAATCCGCTCTTTGCCCCCATGCTTTACAGGATGGCTATTGTGAAGGAATCTGCTCCCATGAACGCGATGGTGATTGGCCGAAACAATTTGGTTACAGTTCCTGCCGACCTTGCTTTAGGTACTCAGGTCATTCGTTTGAAAGGAATGGAGCAGGAATTTATTCCTGCCCAACGGCTAATTGCCAACCAGGTAACGGTAAACATAAACAATGAAATAAACCAGGCAGGCATTTATGCATTGGAAGATCAGGCTAATGAGGTGAAATCATACATTGCCATGAACTATGACAGGCGTGAATCTGATATGCGGCTGCTGTCCAAGGACGAGCTGCTGCAATACAGCAAATCCGTCAACATAAAGGTGATTCAAAACGCAGATCGTGATTTATCAAATGTGATTTCAGGGCAGCATCTCGGATTGTCGCTCTGGAAAGTTTCTGCTATCTTTGTTTTACTCTTCTTGCTATTGGAAATTATGCTGCTTAAATTTTGGAAATAGATGAAGTTACTTATCCGTGCCGTGCAGATTATAGATACTGCTTCGCCCTTTCATCTTCAAACCAAAGACATTCTTGTAGCTGATGGCAAAATTGTTACCATCAGGCAACAAATAGAGGCTCCAGCGGATGCAGAGGTATTCAATGGCGATGGAAAGTGTATCTCGATGGTTTGTGTTCAATGGTGATGGACAAGATATTCTTTCAGGCACTAATGCTGCAGCCGCTGGCGGATTTGGTTTGACTGCCGGATACCAAGCCGGTGATGGATTCAAATCTGGGATTGTATATCCGGAATAAATCGAGGTAAAATTGTAGATGTTTTCCCGATTTCAGGTAACCAAGTGTGCCGCAGCCGCTGGCTGAAATCTATGATATGGCTGCTGCCGGATACGAAGCCGGTGATGGATTCAAAATCTGGGATAGAATATATCCTGAATAAATCGAAAGGAAGAATTGTGGATGTTTTCCCGATAGGTGCGGTAACCAAGAAATGTGAAGGAAAGGAACTGGCTGAAATCTATGACATGGCTGCCGCCGGAGCAATTGCTTTCTCTGATGCACAGCATCCGATTGCGGAAGCAGGGCTGATGATGAGAGGATTATTGTATGTGAAAAAAATAAACAGTGTAATAATTCATTATCCGCATGATGATTCTTTAGCACCGCATGGTGTGATGAATGAAGGAATCAGCAGTGTTCAATTTGGCTTGCACGGTATTCCGGCGCTGGCGGAAGATCTGATGGTGGTACGTGATATTGAGTTGGCAGAATATACCGGCTCCCGTGTTCATTTCAGTTGTATATCTACTCGGGAAGCGGTGGACAGGATCCGTGAAGCGAAGCTTAAAAAAATTCCGGTTACCTGTGGCGTAAATCCTGTACACCTGGTTTTGGATGACAGTGCCTTGTCAGGTTATGACAGCAACCTCAAATTATTTCCTCCTTTACGCACGCAGCAGGATATCCTTGCATTGAAGGAGGGATTAAAAGACGGTACCATTGATGTGATCTGTTCAGCCCACCAGCCACAAAACCAGGAGCGTAAGAAACTCGAATTTGAATACGCCGATCCCGGAATGATCAATCTGCAGACCTGTTTTGCTTTGGTGAATACCGCTTTGAAAGATGTGATTAAGCTGGAAAGTATCATAGAGAAGATTGCCGTGAATCCACGAAAAATTGCCGGCCTTCCGGTGCCTCTCATTGCCGAATCTTCGGTAGCCAATTTTACTATCTTTGATTCAAAGGCTGAATGGACATTGCAGCAGGAAGATATTCATTCCAAATCATACAATACCCCTTTCATAGGAACAAAACTTACCGGAAAGCCATTGGCCATTTTTAACAATCATCAGTTTCAAAAAAATTAAGAGCATGGAAAATCAAAAATCAGCATTCAGTACGGCGCTTAAATATGCCATCATCACCGCGTTGGCCATGTTTATTTTTTCGATAATAATGTACATGACCAATTTATATCTCAATAATGCCATGAATTGGCTGAATTATATTGTAATGCTTGCCGGATTGATTTTCGCGGTTAAGGATCGCCGTGACAAGGACTTGGGCGGATATATTTCTTTCGGAGAGGCATTCAAGACAGGATTTATTTTTTGCATAATCACCGGCGCTATCGGAGCAGTTTTCGGTTTGATCATGATGAATTTTATCGCACCTGATATGATGAGTGAAGTGCTAAAAAAGGCAGAAACGGATATGATAAACAAAGGTTTGCCGGATGCGCAAATACAGGTGGCCATGGAATGGACACGTAAGTTCACGACACCTTTGTGGTTCACGATATGGAGTTTGGTATTCACCATGTTTTTTGGAACTATTTTATCTTTAATTGTGGCTGCCATATTTAAGAAAGACAATCAACAGCTGCAGCAACCACAATAACCACCTACATGCAGATTTCAGTTGTTGTTCCTTTGTATAATGAACAGGAATCTATTCCGGAATTAACGGCCTGGATTCAACGCATTATGGCTGCGAATCAATTTACGTACGAGATTATTTATGTGGATGACGGCAGCCGTGATGCATCATGGCAAACGATACACAGGCTCGCCGAACAGTCTGAGCAGGTAAAAGGCGTAAAACTCAGGAGAAATTATGGTAAATCAGCGGCCTTGAGTGAAGGATTCAATGCTGCGGAAGGAGAGGTAGTGATTACGATGGATGCTGATTTGCAGGATAGCCCTGATGAGATTCCGGAGCTCTACAGGATGATTACAAAGGACGGTTTTGACCTGGTTTCGGGATGGAAAAGAAAGCGGCATGATCCTGTTTCTAAACGCTGGCCTTCCAGGCTGTTCAACAGGGTTACCCGTTATATGAGTGGTATTAACATACACGATTTCAATTGTGGGTTAAAAGCCTACCGGAAGGATGTGGTGAAAAATGTGGAGGTATATGGTGAGATGCACCGTTATATTCCATTACTGGCCAAGTGGGCGGGATTCATCAATATTACCGAGAAGGAAGTGGTGCATTATCCAAGAAAATACGGCGTTACCAAATTCGGATGGGAACGGTTCATCAATGGTTTTCTTGATCTTCTTTCCATCATCTTTGTTTTTCGATTCGGAAAACGCCCTATGCATCTGTTTGGAACGCTTGGACTGGTTTCCTTCTTCATCGGCTTCGTCATCCTTCTTTATTTGTCGGTTGGTAAGATTTTTTATGATATGACGAAAATGACTGAGCGGCCGATATTCTATCTTGGCCTTGTCACCATGGTGATTGGTGTTCAATTGTTTCTTTCCGGCTTTCTTGCTGAATTAATCTCCAGGAATGCTTCAGACCGCAATGTTTATATGATAGACCGGCGGGTGAATATTTCGTAAAAATAATTTGTATTTTTCAATGTATCGGCGGCATCAATCCATTTAATTTTCGATGAATTTGCAGCGACGCTTCTCTGTTTGTTTATTGGCGGACCGTTCATAGACGGATAGGGCGACAGGTTCCCTCATCAATAAAATTAGAATAGTATGTTTGTGAAAAAAAGATCGTATGGCCATTCATCTGGTGTCCGGAGGTTGTGGTTTTGTCGGAAGAAATCTGGTGAAGCGACTGCTTAAAAGCACAAGTGATATATTTTTCGTGGTGGATGATTTGTCAACAGGCAGGTCGCCTGAAAGCTGGCTGGATAACCCGGCACATACGGTTACAGGAGATTTGAAAGTTTATTGCGATGGACGGCTGATATTTCAGCAGGGAGATTTCAGAAATTTCCTTTCAGCCATAAAAAGCGATCCTGATTATGTGAATAGGCAGTATGGTTTTAGTCTCCCAAAATTCTCCGATGTTTATCATTTTGCGGCCATTGTTGGCGGACGTCTCAAGATAGATGGCGATCCAATGGTGGTGGCTCTCGATCTGTCCATTGATGCTGAGTTTTTCTACTGGATCTGCACGTATAAGCCATCAAGAGTTTTATATCCGAGCTCGAGTGCCGCCTATCCGGTCAGTCTGCAAACAGATGCTGAAGCTGTTGCGCTGAAAGAATCTGATATCAGGTTTGATCAGAATCTCGGTCAGCCCGACATGACCTATGGATGGTCTAAACTGACCGGAGAATACCTGGCACAGATTGCCGCACGGCATTATGGTATTTCTGTTGCCTGTGTGCGGCCTTTTTCTGGTTATGGTGAAGATCAGGACCTAACCTATCCTGTTCCTGCCATTGCAGCCCGGGCGGCTAGGCGGGAAGACCCATTTGAAGTGTGGGGAAGTGGCAGACAAGGAAGGGATTTTGTACATATTGATGATTGTATTGATTGTATTCTTATGGCGATGGAACAAATTCACGATGGATCGGCGATTAACATAGGATCCGGACAGCTCACCTCATTTATTGATATCATTACATTGTTCTGTGAATTCGCCGGTTATAAACCGTTGATTATGCCATTGCTTGATAAACCGGTTGGAGTGCATTCGCGATTTGCTGATATGAGTTATGTGGCTGCCAACTTTCATTGGAAACCCAAAATATCAGTCGCTGAAGGTATGAGAAGGGTTTATGATGCGGCGGTTGCAACGTTAAGCAAGTAATTCAGTTAAGATTGCGGCACTCACATAGCCGCCATGCTATATAGTAAGTTAATAAGCTGTACAATTCATTCATGTGAAAGTTGTTTGTTTTGGCCCCGGCCCGCAGTTCAAAGGAGGAATCTCCAACTACAATACTTCTTTGGCGAAAGCACTCGATAAAAATGGCGCTGAGGTACACATTGTTTCCTGGACGCAGCAGTATCCTGCCATTATTCCAAGGGATTTTATTGACAGAAGCAGTAAGCTGGATTTTTTAGAAGGAAGTAATATCCAGGTGAGCTATTTAACCAACTATAACAATCCTTTTTCCTGGAGAAAAACCGTGGTAAGGATCCTGGCGCTGCAACCGGATATGGTTATTTTTCAATGGGCCATTGCGTTGCAGGGATTGCCTATTGGATGGATGGCCAGAAAACTTATGCGATCCGGCAAAGCGGAGGTGATCATAGATTGCCATCTTGTATTACAAAAGGAAGCGTCATCCATAGACAAGTACTTCAGCAAATATGGACTCTCCGCTGCGCATACCTATATTGCTCATGCCTATAAAACGGTGCATGAACTGGAAGCGCTTTTTCCGGAAAGAACTTTCCTTGTCAATGAAACCGGCACCCGAAGCAAGAATGAACAACAAACCATCATTAAATTGTTTCACCCGATTTATGACTTATTTCGGCCAGATCCATCTTTTAATAAATCGGCCGTAAAGGATGAGTTGCATTTGAGACAGTATGTTTTTCTTTTTTTCGGATTCATCAGAAAATATAAAGGGCTACATAATGTAATTCGTGCATTTAAGATTGTGGCATCAG